>JARYLZ010000003.1 GCA_029907355.1 Bacteroidota bacterium
CGGCCTCGTCTACTATGCCATGGGGGGGGGGGGGCAACGGGCGCTCGAACACTTCGACCGTGCCCGCACGCTTTTCGCGGAAATCGGCGACCGCCGCGGACTCATCCGCGCCGACGGAAATGCTGGCGCCCAGTACTACGCCCTCGGTGATTTCGAACGCGCCCTGGAGCATCACCGGCGGGTTCACGCCGCCGCGTCCGAGATCGGCGACCGGCGCTACACGGCAACCAGCCTCGGCGCCATGGGACAGTGCGAAATCGCCCTCTCGCGATTCTCCGACGCCTACGCACACCTCCAGGAGGAACTCCGGCTCTCGCGGGAAATACGCGACACTTACCTCGAGGAGCTTTGCCTCGAGAATCTCGGCGAACTGTTCCTCATGCTCGGGGCACACGACCGATCGATCGAGTCGTACACCGCAGCACGCAAACTCGCGGAAAGGACGGGCAACCGCGTCGGGGCAGCCGCCTGCGACATCGACATCGCCGGTGCGCTGATCGCAAAACGCGACACGGAGGCGGCTGCGAAACTGCTCGCCGGCGCCCGGCGCGTCCTGGAAGAAGCCCGGGATGTCAACGTCTCCGCAATGTACCACTACCGCATGGGGATGCTTTACCTCGCACGGGGACCGGTGCACGACCCCACGCGGGCACTGGAAGCATTCCACCAGCTCGGGGAGACGGCGGATGCCAACGGGTTCCGTTCGCACCGCATCCTCTCGCGCTCATACGCCGCGTTTTGCCGCATGCTGCTCGGACATCCCGCCGAAGCGCGCGATCTCTCGACGGAAGCCCTCGCCATCCTCGAGTCGGGCGGTCCCCTGTACGGCGGCTGCCAGGACGTTCTCCTGAATCACGCTCTCATCCTGCGGGCGAACCGTGATCTGGCGGCGTTCGTCGAGTACATCGACCGGGCCCACGCGGAACTGATGTCCGCGGCGGAATCCATCCACGACGTCCAGCTCTACCGGAGCTTCCTCGAACAGGTCCCCGCGCACGCGGAGATCGTCCGCGAATACTCTCTCGCCCACCGTTCCGACTCGCAGGGCGCTGCAGCGGCAATTCGCGAACAGAACCTCCGAACACTCTACGAAGTCGCGCGGAACATCAATTCCGTCCTGGAACTGCCCCTCCTGCTCGACCGGATCATGGACAGCGCCTTGACGGCGATGAACGGCGAGCGGGGACTGATCTTCCTCATCGAAAACGACCAGCTCGTCCTGAAAGTCTCGCGGAACGTCGAGAAAGAAACCATTCGGGACGCCACCGAAATCAGCCTGAGCATTCTCCGAGACGTGGTATCGGGGGGCCGTCCCATCATCGTCTCCGACACCTCGCAAGATACAGCGTTCCGCAATCGTGAATCGGTCCGGAATTACCACATCCATTCGCTGGTCTGCGTTCCCATGCGCGCGAAAGACCGCCTGATCGGGACGGTTTACGTCGACAGCCGGGCGGGTTCTCTCCGGACGATTTCGTTCACGGACATCGACGCGGAGTTCCTCGAGGCATTCGCGAACCTCGCCGCCATCGCGATCGAGAACGCCCGCCTGCACGCGCGCCTGCAGGACGAGAACCTCTACCTGCAGAAAACCGTGAACCGCCGCTTCGGTTTCGAGAACATTATCGGGGAGAGTGCCCCGATGATGAAACTGTTCGCCGAGACGCAGGCGGCCATCGGCAGCGAAGCCGCTGTACTCATCTCGGGGGAGAGCGGCACGGGGAAGGAACTGATCGCCAAAGCGATTCACTACAACGGGAGCCGCAAGGCAGGGCGTTTCGTCGCCGTCGACTGCGGGGCACTGCCCGACACGCTCCTCGAGAGCGAACTCTTCGGCTATAAACGGGGAGCTTTCACCGGCGCATACACCGACAAACCGGGCCTCTTCGAAGAGGCGCACAACGGCACGCTCTTCCTCGACGAGATCTCGAACACGTCCATCGCCTTCCAGGCGAAACTCCTGCGCGTTCTCCAGGACGGCGAATTCCGGCGCGTCGGGGATACGACCACGCGAACGGTGAACGTCCGCATCATTTGCGCGACGAACAAGAACCTCGCAGAGGAAATCGAACACGGCCGCTTCCGGCAGGATCTCTTCTACCGCCTCAATGTCATCCCCATCACCGTCCCCCCGCTCCGCGACCGGGTATCGGATATCCCCCTCCTCGTACAACATTTCATCGATCGATTCAAGGCGAAGAGCCCTTCGCCCATCCGTGGGGCAACGAGCGAACTCCTGGAGGTTCTGAAAACCCTTCCTTGGAAAGGAAACGTGCGCGAACTCGAGAACCTCATCAACCGCATGTTGACACAGGCGGAAAGCGACCTGCTCACGACCCGCGATCTCCCGCCTGAGTACCAAAGTGCGGCCTCGCAGGGACCTTCGGCGGAAATACCCGTCACACTCGGCATGCCCCGACGACTCGTGACGCTCCAACAGATCGAACGCGAACACATTCTCTTCGTTCTTCAACACACAAAGGGCAACAAAACCGAAGCGGCACGTATACTCGGTGTAAAACGCACAACGCTCATCGAACGGATGAAGAAACTCGGTCTCATGTGATGTCGGCATTCCGACACGAATGCATCATTTGCCGTCGAAATTGTGGCTTTCATTTTTTCCCTCGATTTTCGATAAGAAAGGGGCAATATTTTTTGGCATAAAATCTGCTACAGTTTAATTGATACTATGGGTTCCTTGACCGATGAGAAAATTATTGGCCACTTAAAGAAAATTCTTGCATCGAGGGTCATAACACACTAATTTACAACAAATTTCTTTTTACCTACTGCGTTGTTTCGGGCATTTACCATATTGACGGCAATCGCGGGGTTGTTCGCCGCCCAAGCAGAGGCACAACTCGTCATCCGTGACCTCTCGTACGAGATCACGATCTACGGGGACGTGATTCTGCGGTGGATGCCCCCGGAAGGCGTCGATATCTCGCAGACGAACATTTACCGTGGGACGAGCCCCATCGATTTGAAGTTGATCGCAGAGCTACACTCTCGCTCGGTGCGGGAATACACCGACCACTCGTCGAACGTCATCCCCGGAAATACCTACATCTACTGGGTTCGTGTCATCGACAATCAGGGGAATTGGGGCGACGAGTGGATCCGTGTGCTCGTGACGCCGCCGCCGACGGGAATGAAATTCACATCCGTCCCCCCGACGACGGGCTTCGTCGGCATCGATTACTGGTATTCCCCGATCACGGTCGATGCGGCGAAACCCGAAGACGTCGAGTACACGTTCGGAGGGCCGCACCCGGACGGTATGGAATTGAATTCCGTGGGCGGAGGGATATATACCTTCATCTACTGGCATCCCGTTCAAGCCGGACAGTACCGGATCACCCTGATCGCGACGCACAAGAAAACACGTGCGATCGCCGTCCAGGAATTCACGATAACGGTTGCAAGTCAAGCCGGTCACGTGCGGGGGGCAGTCAAGGCGGTCGACGGGCAGCCCCTCCCGAATACGGTCGTCCGGATTTTCCAGATCCAGAACCACATGGCGTACGAGACACGGACGGATTCCGCGGGCAAGTTCTTCCTCCCGAACGTCCAGGCAGGCGAGCTCTACGCCTACGCAAGACCTCCCTCAGACCGGTATCTCGCGCAGTGGTACCCTCTCGGCCCATCGATGTCATCGGTCCCGCCGCGTACCCTGCGCCAGGGCGATACCATCGAGTACGCATTCACGCTCCTGACGAGCCCGAAGCAGCCCACGTGGGTATCCGGGAAAGTTGTCGATGCATCGACGGGCACCCCTCTTGCGGGCGCGAAAGTGTCCTTCGCCCGAAAGGAACGATTCATCCATATCGGCGACACGGCGATCATCAGCAACCCGACATTTTTGGAGACTTTCCAGGTCGACACAGCCGTCATCACGGGACCGGACGGCGCCTACCGTGTGAGACTCCTCGTCGGGACCGATTATTACGGCTTCTCTGCCGCGGCGGGGTATGCGATGAGTGTTTCCCCCGACCGCGGGAACGGCGCCGAAACCAACGCCCTGCTCGCGCGCTCGTTCCGAGTCCAGGACGGGATGACTTCGTTGAACTTCGCCTTGCAACCCTCGATGGTCACGACACCCAACCGGATCGTCGGACAGGTCAAGGACGCACAGAACGATCTCGTGAAGAATGCCGTCATCGTCCTCATCAACCCCGACCTCCAGCGCGGAGCGGGCGGCGGCCACACATACCGCCGCTACACGACGACGATCACGGACAAGAACGGGTACTATTCCTTCGAGAACCTCGGGTACACGTCCACGTACACTCTGCTCGCCATCCCGCTCGATCCCCGCAGCGTTCCGATGTACTACACGAGGCAGGGAGGAACGACGGTGGCGGCGGGAAGCGATGTCATCTCCGCCCTCGGAACGGTGCAGAACATCGACTTCCGTATCGAACCGGTATCACCGGGAGGAGTAGGCACGGTATACGGCCGCGTCCAGGTCCTTCTGCCCGACAACTCCGTCGCGCCCTTGCCGGGGACACTCCTCTTCGCGCAGAACCTCGTGACGAACGACGTGCTCGGGTACGCCATATCCGACTCGACAGGGTGGTACTCGATCGTCGGCCTGCCAAGCGGTTACTACGCCGTCACGGCGGAGAACATGACGTTCGGCAGCGCGACATCACCCACGATCCCGCTCGACTACACGACCTATAATATCTTCACCGCTTCGAAAAAAGCCGATATCCTGTACGACAACCGGCTCACAGGGACGGAAGAGGCGGCGCAGCCCTCTTCGATCATTCTCGAGCAGAATTACCCGAACCCCTTCAATCCGGGGACGACGATCCGTTACGCCGTCCCCGCGCGGATGAACGTACGCCTGCGCATCTTCAACGCGGTCGGGGCAGAGGTTTCAGTGCCGGTCGATGCGATCATGGATGCAGGGTACCACACGATAGCGTTCGATGGCGCCGAGCTAGCAGGCGGAGTGTATTTCTATACCCTCGAAGCCGGCGGGACAATCATCAGCCGCAGTATGACCCTGCTGAAATAGCGCATGCCTCAACTCGGCTCTTCTAACCGGAGCCAAGGGGCGATGCCATCAGCGTTGTCTCTCGATCGAGGGAGGTGCCGGATCTTTGTCCTCCGAAAGGATCGTTTCTTCCATGAAACGCGGGGATCGACACGACCGGTGGGTGAAATCGCAGAAGCACGGAGAACCGGCAGTCCAATCACGCGGAGCATTTCCCAGCCCCTCACGACAAACTTTCCGACTCCGCATCATCCGCCGTGAGTGTCGACTGTCTCAGGGGAATGTGATCCGCCGACGGGCTTGCTCTTCGATGGATACGCGTCGAGAGGAATCGCATGACGTATCCTCGAAGGTGGATGTCCACCTCATCTCCCGCCGAACATTTCTCGTCGGTGATGGAGAAGAGGGAACGGAGAACACTCCCTCATCGAACGAATGGCGATGCTTCGCTCTCCGGGTGGGGATATCGGCGTGCTCGTGAATATCGAGAGCCCTCTCCCCTACGCGAAAAGAGAAGCGGAGTTGTGGGCGGGATGCCGTTTCGCTCTTTACGGGATCCCCGCTTCTCGAACCGTCCGGAATTCATGTCCCCGGCGAAGGCGGGATATCATACCGGGAAGTCTTTTTTCCCCGTCGCAGGACAAAGAGAAGCACGCCGCCCACGACGAGTATCGCCGCAACGGCGACGACGATAATGATCGTTGTCGACGCGGATGCGGGTTTCACCGTCGCCGTGAGGACGAGGTCTTTCGACATCTCGGAGAGCTTGTACTCCCATGTCAGCGTGCGATCTTCGGTCCGCGTCGCGTTGCTGGAGATGATCTCGCCCGGCATGACGTAAATGTATCGGAACGTATAGGCTTCCATGCCCATCCCGCCCGCGTTCGTATTCCCTTTCAAGGTCTGTTTGAAAACCAGGTTACCCTTCTCTTTCTTGAACGAGAAGCTCGTATTCTTGAACGCGGGGACCGCGGAGAGGTCGTTGATGTTGTCGAACGAGAGTTTGACGCGAACATGGCGCGTCGAGTCGGCGGACTCGGTCTCGACGCGGATGTCGTCGATATGTACGCCGCTCGACGTATAGCGGTTTTTCACATCTTGTTCCTGGAATGCGAACTCGCCGTTCGACATGAACTGGATGTTGTCCTCTTTCGTCCAGTAGTGGATTTCCATTTCTCCGGAGCCGTCCTTCTTGAGGATCGTCCTTTGCTCGTAGTTGAGACACCCCGAGAAGAAGCCGCAGAGGAGGGCGACCGCCATCGAAACGGAAGTGATTCTCTTCATTGCACCACCTTCAAATTGATGTTACCGGGAGGGTATCCCCGCCGTTCTGTTCCAACGGGAACGAGAAGGGATCATGAATTCGAAAAGGAGAAGGATTTCCTGCACGGGAAGCACGCGTTCGTCCGCAACCGATACGGTTCTTTCGCAAAATCTCAGCGGCCGCCGCGATCGTATCAGATATTGTCGTTCTTCGGCGTTTTCTTCGTGAGAATGGTGTCGATGATACCGTACTCCTTGGCTTCATCGGGACTCATGAATTTATCGCGGTCCGAGTCGATGGCGATCTGCTCGACACTCTTGCCGGTGTGCTCTGCAAGAATGGCGTACAGGGTGTCCCGGGTTCGGAGAATTTCCTTCGTATAGATTTCGATTTCCGTCGCCTGGCCCTGTGTCCCGCCGCCGGGTTGATGGATCATGATACGGGCATGCGGCAGTGCGATCCGCTTGGACTTCGCCCCTCCCGCCAGGAGGATTGCCGCCATACTCGCCGCGATCCCGATACAAATCGTCGAGACATCCGCATGCAGGTACTGCATCGTATCGTAGATCGCCAGGCCCGCGCTGACATTCCCGCCGGGGCTGTTGATGTAAAGGTAGATATCCTTGGTGGGGTCCTCGGAATCGAGGAACAACAGCTGGGCGACGACGAGACTCGCGATGTGGTCGTCGATCGGGCTCCCGATGAAAACGATGCGCTCGCGCAGAAGCCTCGAGAAGATATCCCAACTGCGCTCCCCGCGCTGGGTCGTTTCGATGACGATGGGTACGAGCTGGGAAGCGGGGTCGCCGGTGAGGAGCGGGTGCACCCCGCCGTACATGCGGAAACGATGGTGGTCATCGATGGCCATGAGCGTGTCTCTCTCGTTGTGCTGGTATCGTATTCACGAAGCAGGGAAGCGGGTGATCGCCCGGGTCGCTGACCTCATTCCTTCGCATCGCCTGGGGGCGGTTCCCCCCGCGGACCGAACGCGGTGCCTCTCGTGTCCTCATCGCTCACTTCCCTGATCGCGGCATGCGCGATGAGGAAACTCATGAGTTTTTCATGGAGGATATCCTGCGTCCTTTCGGGCTCCTTCCGGAAATGTTCAAGCATCTGCTCCTTCGTCATCGCGTACCGAGGGGCCTGCTCGACAGCCGCCCGTTCGAGATCCACATCATCGAGCACCAGGTGTTCGGCTTCCATGATGGCGTCGCGAAGGAAATACCATGCGGCGATATTCCTGGCCTCCGCTTCCCGTGATGCGCGGTATGCCGTCTCGTCGAACGTGGCGGGAGGATTCTTGCCGGGAAAGCGTGCCTTGTATTCCTCCACGAAACGGTCGAGGATTCGCTCCACGATCATGGGGGGGACATCGACGGGGTTGCGCCGGACGAGTTGGGAAACGAGCTCGTTCCGGAGCATCGCATCGTAGCGTGCGTTCCACATCCTCTCGAGTTGACGGCGGATATCGTCCCGTAACGCTTCGAGCGTGTCGATCTTCCCTTCGCTGACCTCGGAAGCGAACGCATCGTCGAGATCGGGGAGAATGATTTTCTCGATACGATGGACAACAATGCGCGCTTTCCGCATTTCGGTCCCGTCGTCGGTGTCGAAGGACAACTCTGCCTCCCGCTCCTCCCCCGCCCGCATGTTGAGAAGTTCGGCGCGGAGATCCCTGTTGAGCGATTCATCGCCGAGATCCACCGTCAAGCCGGTGTACGTCCGGTCCGGCAAGGGTTTCCCTTCCTCGTCCAGAAATGTGATGTCGCACACGACCTGGTAGCCTTCCTCGTCGGCTTTCTCGGCCGGTTCCAGTCGACGGCGGGATTTCCGGATGGCGTGGAGTTCCTCTTCGACCTCGTCATCCGTAACCTCGTGGATGAAGCGCTCGACCTCGATGCCCTTGTACTGGTTCAGGACGACTTCGGGCGCCGTCTCGTAACGGATACGGAATGTGAAACGTTCCTGGGGGCGGTAATCGAAAACCTCGACTTTCGGCGAACCGATCGGGTGGATGTTCCTTTCCTCCATGGATTGCTGGAAGAGATTCTGGGTGAGTTTCTCCAGCACGTCGTACTCGATGGCCTCGCCGAACCATTTCTTCACGATGGCGGGAGGGACTCGCCCGCGGCGGAAGCCCGGCACCTGCAGTGTCTTGCCCTTTTCCTTGAACGCCTTGTCGAAATACGGTTGGAGTTCTTCGGCCGGGACGACGATCTCGATCTCGTGTTCCACACCGCTTTTGGAATTGATCAATACTTCCACCTTCCGCCCTCACCTGGGATAGCACATTCGTGCGAATGGGGGGAGTCGAACCCCCACGGGTTACCCCACCGGATCCTAAATCCGGCGCGTCTGCCTGTTCCGCCACATTCGCGACGGCTCGAAGACGTCATAAACTAGCGTTTCGGGAAGCGATTTCCAACGCAGACGGCGGTTGTGCCATGTCCATCGCGGCGGTGCATGTTTCCACATCTTTCGGCTTCCTGCGTACTTTCCGCTCGATGGTGCAATCGGACCCGCCCACCCTGCGCTCCGTCGCGAACCAATGGATTCCGATGTCCGCCACGTGGATCATGATGGCGGTCGAGGGGCCGTTTCTCGCTGCGGTGATCGCTCGTTTACCGAACCCCGATGTCAACCTCGCTGCCTACGGTGTGGCGTTTTCCTTCGCGATGCTCCTCGAAGCCCCGATCATCATGATGTTGAGCGCTTCGACCGCCATCGTCAAGGACATCGTGTCGTACAAGCGTCTGAGGAATTTTCTCCTTGCAATGAACACCGTCATCACGCTCTGCATGATCGTCCTCATCCTCCCGCCCGTCTTCCATTTCGTCGCGACGAGACTGATCGGGCTGCCGATCCGCGTCGCCCGGCTGACGCATACGGCCACGACTGTCCTGCTCCCCTGGCCTGCCGCCATCGGTTTCCGCCGGTTTTGGAACGGGATCCTCATCTCGAACCGGCTCACGCGCCGTGTGGCGTACGGGACACTCGTTCGTCTCGCGAGCATCGCCGCCGTCGCGACGATCATTGCCGCCTGGACACGAATGGAAGGGGCCGTCGTCGGCGCCCTCGCCTTGAGCGTCGCCGTGACGGTGGAAGCCGTAGCGAGCAGGATCATGACTTCCACATCGATCCGTCGTGTCCAGGCGGCCGTGCTTTCCCACGATGCGGCATCGTCGTCGTACGGCGCGATCGCGCGTTTCTACTTCCCATTGGCGATGACCTCGGTGCTTGCACTCGGAGTCCAGCCGGTCATCGCATTCTTCGTCGGCAGGAGCAGGATGCCGATCGTCTCGCTGGCCGTGTTGCCCGTGGTCAATTCCACAGTTTTCCTGTTCCGAAGTTTCGGTCATTCGCTTCAGGAGGTCGCCATCGCGAACATGGGACCGGGTTTCACCGGTTACCCCGTTCTCCGCCGTTTTGCCGTCTTGCTGGGGGCGATATCGACGTTCGGTATCCTCTGCATCGCCTTCACGCCCCTTTCACATCTTTGGCTGAAAGGTGTCGCAGGTTTGGAAGATCGCCTTCTTTCCGCCGCCGTCCCCCCTCTCATGATTCAAAGCGCAATTCCTGCCGCGTCGGTCCTCATGGCGTTCCAGCATGCCGTGCTCATCTCCGCGCGACGAACGACGGCCGTCACAACGGGAACCTTTGTCGAAGCATGCGTCATCGTCGGCACGCTCGCTCTTCTCACGATGGGGTTCGATATCGTCGGAGCTACCGCAGCTGCGTTCGCCCTCCTCGCCGGTCGTCTTTCCGCGAACCTTTCCCTGTGGTACCCGCACCGCGCGGCGGTCCACAGGATGCTCCACGGTCACGCGGAGACGACGCTCTCGCTCTGAGAAACGGCCCTGCTACGGGCAGTTCAACGGATGCGACGCCTTTCCTATCTTGCGCCATGAACGATTCGAACGGATATGAGGCCGTCATCGGCCTCGAGGTGCATATCCAGCTCACGACGCGCACGAAAGCGTTCTGCGGTTGTTCGACGCGTTTCGGCGACGCACCGAACACGAACACATGCCCCGTGTGCCTCGGCTACCCCGGCGCTCTTCCGGTGGCGAACCGCGAGATGATCAGCATGGCGATCGCCCTCGGCCTCGCTACGGGATGCACGATTCACCACCGATCCGTTTTCGTGCGGAAACATTACTTCTACCCCGATCTCCCGAAGGGGTATCAGATTTCCCAATACGAGGATCCCATTTGCACGGACGGAACGGTCGATATCGAACTCGACGACGGCACACGAAAACCCGTACGGATCCGCCGAATCCACATAGAGGAAGACGCAGGGAAATCCCTGCACGACATCGCGACGGAGACGCTCATCGATCTCAACCGCTGCGGCGTCCCGCTCCTGGAAATCGTCACCGAGCCAGACCTCCGCACACCGGCCGAAGCGCACGCCTTTCTCGTTCTTCTCCGGAAAATCGTCACATACCTCGAAATCTGCGACGGTAATATGGAGGAGGGGTCTCTGCGCTGCGACGCGAACGTCTCGGTGCGCCCCGCCGGTTCCCGTGAAATGCGCACGAAGACGGAAATCAAGAACCTGAATTCGTTCCGGAACGTCGAGCGCGCCCTCGGGTACGAGATACACCGGCACGCGGAACTGCTCCGACAGGGAGAGTCACCCGAATCGGAGACTCTGCTCTGGGATGCCGTGCGCAATCTCACCGTCCCTCTCCGGGGGAAAGAGGAATCTCCCGATTACCGCTATTTCCCCGAACCCGATCTCCCCCCTGTCGTCCTCGACGATGCGTGGATCGAGCGTGTGCGGGCCGCCCTGCCGGAGCTCCCCCTCGCGCGGCGCGACCGTTTCATCGCGAACTACGGTCTCTCGCGCTACGACGCCGACATTCTCACCGCGGAAAAGCCCCTCGCAGATTTTTTCGAACATACCGTCGCAGGACTGAAACGCAGGCTCCCCGAAGATTTCAAAACGGCATGCAACTGGGTGACGGGGGATTTCACCCGTATGCTCAGGGAACGGAAACGGCCGATCACAGACCCGCCGTTGAGTCCCGCTGCCCTCGCAGAACTCCTCGACATGCTCATCGAGGGGACGATCAGCGGGAAGATGGCCAAACAGATCCTCGAGGAAGCGGCCGATACCGGCGTCCACCCCCGGGAGATCGTGGGACGAAGCGGGGCCGCTCAGCTCACCGACGAAGGTTTCCTCTCGACGCTCATCGATTCCGTGCTCCGGGAGAACGAACCCTCCGTGAGGAAATATCTCGGGGGCAGGGAGAACGTCTTCGGCTTCTTCGTCGGTCAGGTGATGAAAGCGACACAAGGCCGGGCAAACCCCGAACTCGTGAACCGCATTCTCCGGGAGAAATTGGATGAACGGAAAAAATGCCACGAGTGATGGAGCGCTCGACCGGCGTGGGCGAAGCGCCGCCCCTCATGCCGCGCCGTAGACCGATGGAAAAGGGAACGTCCTCGTGATGGAAATCGCCGACGTCGCTCTCCTCTTGTTCGGCACGGCAGGAGTTCTCGTCTTCCCATTTCTCGCGGTCATAAACGCCCGCATGCGCCAGCGCTGTGAACAGCGTAGTACGGCGACGGGAAGTCTTTCCGTGACGGTCGTGATCGCAGCGCACAACGAAGCCTCACGCATCGAACGGCTCGTACGATGTCTCTCTCGTCAATCGCGTCCGATGCGAAACCCGCACGTCATCCTCGTGGACGATCGTTCCGACGACGGCACCGCGGAACGGGCGCGGGCGGCCGTAGGAAACGGCCTGTGCTTAGAAATCATTCGTATCGATACGACGCCGCCCGGCGTTTCGCCGAAAAAATGGGCCTTGCATTGCGGCATTTCAGCGACCGAGACCGATATCGTGCTGTTGACCGACGCCGATTGCATGCCGGAACCGATGTGGGTCGAAGGAATGTTGCAGGCATTCGAAACCGGCGCGGATATCGTTTGCGGACTTTCCCCCATGACGGACGGCAAGGGCTTCACCGGCGCGTACGCGGAATACGAAACGGCACGGACGGCTGTCCAATACGTGTCGGCCGCCCGCCTCGGAGTCCCTTACATGGCCGTCGGACGGAACTGGGGTTTTCGGAGAGCACTGTACGAGCGTTGCGCGGGACTCGCTCCCTTGTTCACCACCCTCGGCGGGGATGACGACCTTCTTTTCCAGCGCATGCTCACTCTGGAACCGAAAGTAACCGTCGTGACGAGACGGGGGACGAGATGTCCAACAACAGCCCCACACAGCTTCCGCGCCATGCTCCGGAGAAAACTGAGACATTTCCGCGTCTCGATGCGCTATGCCGCAGGTCCGCGCACGGCCCTCGCCTTGCTCACGATCTGCGAATGGACCGCCCTCGTGTTCCTACCCTTGTACCTCGCCATGGTTTCGCATGCCCCGCTCCTCTTCGCGGCATGGGTCGTATTCAAACCCGTGTGGGATACCACTTTTCTCGGCCCGACTCTCCGCGAGTGCGGTCTCGAACGGGGGGGTGTCACGGAGCTGGCATACACGGCTTTCCTCGGCGTGTTCCACCTCGTATTTTCTTCCGTCGTCGGTCTCGTCTCCTTCATCGTCAAACCCCGCTGGTGACTCATGGCCTGTATGGAGGCATTTCGGAGTGTCTACGCTCCCCCGACGGACCACCCGAACGCCGGGCGGTGGCAACGGGCTATCGACGGTGCGCTCGCGCGCGGGTATCTGGTGGCGGACATTCTTTCGGAACGCATCCCGCTGCGCGGTGCGGACATCCTCGACGCCGGCGCAGGGGTGGGAGGAACCTCGATCTGCCTCGCACAACGCGGCGCGAAAGTCGTTGCGCTGGACCGCGACGCGGCGCGATGTTCCGCCTTGCGCGCCCTCGGTCTTCTCGTCGTGCTCGCCGATGCTTCGAGGACGCCCTTCCGCGCGGAACGTTTCGACGGCATCGTCCTGCAGGATGTGCTTGAACACTGCTGCAATCCCGCCGCTGTGCTGCGAGAAGCGTACCGCCTCCTCCGTCCCGGCGGGGCTGTCTATATCAGCACACCGAACCGGTACGCACTCGTCAACTTCCTTGCGGATCCCCATTGGGGCCTTCCTTTCATCGCGGTGCTTTCCCGTCCCGCCCTCCGTACCGCGCTCAGACTCGTGCGTCCGCACGACGCACACCGCCGGGATCTGGCCCGCCTTCTCGGGTTCAGGGAATTCACTTCCCTTCTCGAGAAAACGGGCTTTCGCTGGACGTTGCGCACGGAGATCGCCGCCTCGGCCTTGTTCGCGCGACCGGATGCTGTTGTCTGGAGCAGGCTTCACCGGCTGGCGGCCCGCCTGCTCCGGTTCAATCCATTTTGCCGAATGGTGATGGGCATTTCGCGAAGGGAATACGGCCTTGCACCTCGCGTCGTGTTCCCATGCTGGTATGCCCTCTGTACGAAACCATCATGACGCTCCGAACCGCCGCCAATCTCCTCTCCTGTCTCACCGCCCGCCGGGTATCCAACACCGTGCGTGCTCTCGCCGCATGCATCCGGGCGGAACGGAGCGGCACCGCCGCGGTCGCAGGCAAGCCGCATACGGTTACGATCGAACCGACGAACCTCTGCAACCTCCACTGCCCGGAATGCCCATCGGGCAGCGGCGCCCTGCGTAGACGCGAAGGGTACATGGATTACGATGCTTTCGTCGAGATCGTCGACGAGATTGCGCCGGACGTCGTCGCCGTGCAGCTGTTCTTCCAGGGTGAACCCTTCCTGCATCCCCGTATCGAAGACATGATATCGTACGCGCACCGCAAACGCCTTTTCGTGTCGGTCAGCACGAACGCCCATTTCATCGACGAGGACAACGCGGAACGCATACTGCGTGCGGGCGTGGACAAACTCATCGTGTCCCTGGACGGTGCGACCGAGGAGAGTTACCGTTCGTACCGCGTCGGGGGGAACTTCTCCCGTGTCATCGGGGCTCTCAAGGCCTTGCACCGATGCCGGTGCGCGGGGATCGGGAAACGGTGCGAACTCGTCGTGCAGTGCCTCGTGACACGGGGGAACGAACCGGAGATCCCCCGCATGCGGGCGCTGGCACGGCGTTACGGAGCCGCCCTCACGTTGAAAACCATCCAGGTGCATTCGCTCGAGGGGGCGCAGCGTTTCCTCCCGCGGAACGACCGTTACAGCCGCTATGTCATGCATGGCGATTCGTTCCGCCCGAAAAGCCCTTTGAAAAACCGGTGCCGGCGCCTATGGACGCACGGCGTGATCACCTGGGACGGCACGGCGGTCCCCTGCTGTTTCGACAAGGATGCCGCTTTCCCGCTCGGGACGGTCACCGGCAATTCGTACTGGGCGGTATGGTCTTCCGCACCGTACATGGAATTCAGGAACGCCGTGCTTCGAAATCGCAGGAGCATCACGATGTGCACGAATTGCACGGAGGGACTTCGTGTCTACCCCAGAGGAAAATGAGAGGGGGATCCCCGGCCGTAGCGCCGGGGCGAAACCCGACGTGGGAACCGAGAGCGCACGTGGCTCCCGCTCCCCGGAACAAGAGGAGACGTCAACGGCGGAGCGGCGGGAAGATAAGAACCACGAGGGAAACGCCCCTGAATTCCCCGACCCTCTCTCGGAGAGCGCGGTCCTCCTGGAGCTGAGCCGCATGCTCAACTCCATGCAGGATCTCGACGCCATCCTCAACAACGTCCTCCTGACGGCGATGGGCAGACTGCTCATCCCGAAAGGGCTCGTGCTGATCGAGACGTCGGCATGGCGCTTCGATGTCCGGATCGCCAAGGGAATCGAAGAAACCGCACGTGAAAAATCCTTCGTCCTGCCTGTCGATTGGCGGACGTTCTTCCTCATCGATGAACTCGACGCGGTGGCGGAGCCCGAGATCCGGCGGTTCCGCGACTTCTGTGCGGGATATGGGTTGCACGCGATCATCCCCGTCGTCCTGCAGGAGAGGCTAGCCGGTGTGCTCTGTTTCGGGCGGAAGAGCACGGCCGAACCATTCACTCCATCCGACCGGGTTTTCCTGCATTCCCTGGCGGAAATCACCGGCGTCGCCATCAACAACGCATTGACCATCGAGAGTCTCCGTCTCACGAACCGGCGGCTCGACGCCAAAGTACAGGAGATGAACACCCTGTTCGAGTTGAGCCGCGAAATGAACGCGACCTTCGACGAACAGAGAATTCTCCGCGTGCTGGCGTACACCCTGATGGGACAGCTCCGCGCGATGCGTTATGCGGTCTTCCTCGCCGACGAGACACGCATGCGGCCCGTTCTCCTGCGGCTTACGAATCTCCAAGAGAACGATGTTCTCCCCGACACTCTCCGTGAGGTCGGCGCACCCCTTTCCCTCCAGAGGGGCCGCGAACCGCGGAACGAAACGGAGAAGTGGCTCGCTGCGGCCGGCATACACGCCGTCGTTCCTCTCCGCTCCGCTGACCGCGTCTGCGGACTCCTCTGTGTCGGCGAACGTCTCGGCGGCGAGCCGTACGGCGAAACGGACTTGGCATACCTTTCCGGTTTGGCCGACATCACGATCGCCGCGCTCGAAAATGCACGGATGGTGCGGGAAATGGTCGTCAAACGCGAACTCGAACGCGACCTTCTCCTTGCGCGCTCCATCCAGAACGGTCTGCTCCCGAAATCGCTGCCCCAACCGGAAGGTTACGAAATCGCGGCGATCAACGAACCTTCCTTGCAGGTCGGGGGAGATTATTACGATGTCATCACCCTTTCGGACCACGAGTACGTTCTCGGGATCGGCGACGTGGCGGGCAAGGGGGTACCTGCATCCCTCCTCATGGCGAACGTGCAGGCCGCCCTCCGTATCATCGCGCCTTTACGACTCCCCATGGACGAAGCGACGCGACGATTGAACGCGCTCGTCTTCTCGAACACCGAGCCGGACACGTTCATCACGTTCTTCTGGGGTCTCCTGGACACACGAGCCCATACCTTCACCTATGTCAACGCAGGGCACAACCCGCCACACTTGTTCCACACGGACGGGCGGCATCGTTCCCTCGACGCCGGCGGCCTCATTCTCGGCGTCGTCGACGAGCCGTTCCCTTACGAGACGGAAACGGTCGAGGTCCTTCCCGGCGACATCCTCGTCGCATTCACCGACGGCGTGAGCGAGGCTTTCTCGCCGGAAATGAAGGAGTACGGAACGGCACGACTCGAACGTCTCGTGCTGGATAAGGCGGGGTCCTCCGCACGGGACATTCTCGAAAGCATACGACGCGATGTCCTCCGGCATTCCTCCGGCATGAAACAGGCCGACGACATTACTCTCCTTGTCGTCGGAAGAGCCTCGAGCGACTGAGTCGCCGGGTTCTCCCTCAAAGTGCCGCTGCCGTGGTCGCCTTTTCCAAACCGTGACCGTCTGCCGTGGCGTCTTCGCGTTTCAGGAGCCAGGAAAACAGGAAACCCAGAAGACCGAGTGCGGCGAACAGCAGAATCGTCCAAGTGTAATCGTATGTCGCCGCTTTCCCCTCTGCGAGGGCTTCACCGACTCCAGGGTTCGTTACATCGAGGATCCAACCGGCGAGGATGGGGAAAGCCCAGAGCCCGAGATTCTGGAGCGAGGCCATGGCACCGTAAGCGGTTCCGAGCCGCTTCTCCTCGACGATGAGGGCGACCGCGGGCCACATCGCTGCCGGGACGAGTGAAAAGGCGATCCCGAGAATGAACATCGCCACATATGGGGTCATGGACGTCAATGCCAGGACGAGGTGCGTCGCGATGAGAAGACCGGACCCGAGGATCATGAGCGTGGCGCGCTTTCCCCGCCGGTCGACAAACCACCCGAACAGCGGCGTGAAGACGATGGTCCCCCAGATGATCAGGCTGGAAAGCATCCCGCTCCACTCGAGGTCGAGCCCGAACTTGTTGTGCAAGAGGTCGGGGCAATACGCCTGGAAAGGAAACACGGCGGAATAAAACGTCACGCAGAGGAAGATGACGTAGAGGAAAGACTTGTTCCGGACGAGCGCGACGATATCGGCGAACCGGAACTCCTCGGAGGGCTCGCCGCGGGCTTCGATGGGTCCGCCCTTTCCCGCCGTCGCGTCGTACATGAGGTAGACGAGCCAGAAGAGAAACCCGACGCCCATGATCACCGCGGCCACCCACAACGCCAGCGTCCAACCCATAGGACCGCCGACGAGCTGGGGCGAGAAGATCAGCGCCGCCGCCGTGCCGACCCTCGCGATGGCGATATTCACCGCGAAAGCGGTGGCGAGTTCCCTGCCCTTGAACCATTTCACGAGCACCTTGTTGATGACGACGATGCTCGTCTCCGCACCAAGACCGAAGAGAAGACGGCCGAGCATCATCATCTTCAAGGGGGCAGAGTACGCGGGAAACACGGCGGACATGACCCCGTAGCCGAAACCGCCGGCACGGAACGTGTCGCTCGCACCGTATGCGGTGAGGAACGCGCCGGCGGTACAGATCGCGACGAAGAGAAAACCCGTGCGCCTGATCCCCCACTTGTCGAGAATGATGCCGCCGAGGATCGACATCAAGAGGAACGTGTTCGGAAAGGAGTAGAACGACACGATCAGGCCGTACTCGACGTTCGTAAAGCCCAACTGCGCCTGCAGGATGGATTTGATCGAGGACATCGCGTCGTACACGTAGTAATTCGCGGCGATGACGATGCTCGCGATGGCGAGAACGACCCAGCGGACGGCGGGGGATACGGTTTTCATGTGCGGTGAAGTCGTGGAGGCGGTGGGGGGGGACGGGTTAAACCGTTTCGACGGGTTCAGGCGTGCGGGGAATCCTTCGTTCGAAAACGGATGAAGCCCCGTCGTTCGAGTTGATGCATGAAGACGGCGAGGCGTTCCTCGACCGGCTCCGCCTCTTCGCCGAAGGTTCCGCGCAGGGATTCCGCGATATCGCGGACGTCCGCCCGCCCGTCAATTCTCGTCCAGACGTGCGAACCGAATCGGTCCAGCGTGATTTTGATATACGGCGATCGAGAACGCGGCACGAGATATTTCTGCATCCATGCCACATGGAAGCGCGGCATGTCGACGACGACGCGTCCATCCGCGTTCACGGTATGCGCGAAGAGCCTTTCGGGGACGAGGGACAGGAGGTTGACGCCGGCGCGGCGTTTCCGGAACATCGAGATGTTCACACGCGGGTGGACGGGCAAGGAGCGGTGTGGTATGTCGGGCGAAAACCGGGGAGATCCCGCCCAGGTCGGCCCATACCGGAAGGGAAACGACGCACAGGAAAGGCCGCTCGTCCCGCTGCGGCCTTTCCTGTGCTCTGGACGATCGTACGGGCGGTCATGTCATCGCGCGCGGCGGTGCGGGATCCTCCGGATTGCCCGCGCTCTTCTTCGATGTCGGGATGAGCGTGAGGATGACGCCCACGAGGAGAAACACGATCAATGCCGGCAGGAATTGCACCATGGTCCCGGTCTGCACGAAGATCGCGTAGTTCTTGTACGGGATCTCGACGACGTTGAAGAAAGCGAAGAGCAAACCGATCAACGCTTCACCCGCGATCAAGCCGGCGGCAAGCAGCGTACCGACGTTTTCGACGCGCGCCGTCTGCGCCTCGTTGAATTTCCGCTTCTCGACGATCTTGTCCATGATGCCGCGGATGATGCCGCCGATGAAGATGGCGAACGACGTTTCCAGCGGCAGGTACATGCCGACGCAGACGAGCATGGGGCTCTTGACGCGAAGAAGGATGAAACCGATCGCCATGAGAATGCCGACGATGATCAGCGGCCATGCCATGTCGCCCCCGACGATGCCGCTCGCGAGAATGGCCATCAACGAAGCCTGGGGGGCTGGGTAGGTCTTTCCTCCCAAGCCGGTGCCTCCGACGTTGATATCCCCCTGGTGGAGGATCCAGAGCGGAAGGTACATGACGGCCGCCGCGATGAATACGCCGAAGAAATCCCCGACCTGCATTTTCCAGGGCGTCCCGCCGAGAATGTAACCGACTTTCAGGTCCTGAAGCATCTCGCCCGCTACGGCTGCTGCGACGCAGATGACGGCTGCCACGCCGAGGACGGCAGCGACTCCCGCCGTGCCCTTGACGCCGAGGATCACCATGAGAATGGCGGCGACGATGAGCGTAGAAATCGTCAAACCGCTGATGGGGTTGTTGCTCGAGCCGATGAGACCGACGAGGTACCCCGAAACGGCGGCGAAGAAGAATCCGGCGATCACCATCACGATGGTGGCGGTGAGTGCAGCGACCACGTCGCCCTTGCTGAAGAAGAGGTAAATGAAGAACGTGGCGACGGCCGCGACGGCAATGCCGATGAAGACGCCCGCGAAGGGGAGGTCTTTCTCCGTGCGGTCCTCGGCGACCGCGCCGCCGCCCGCAGCGCGCCGGACATCGCGCACTGCCCTGCCGAGTCCTGCTCCAAGGCTCTTGCGCATGCGCCACAGCGTGAATACGGCGCTCATGAGCATCCCGCCGATCGCGATGGGACGCACGATGGATTTCCACACGTAGATGGCCATCTCGGACATCGATTTATCGCTGACCGCCGCCGCTCCTCCCGCCAGGAGGCTGGCTTCGATGCTGGGGCCGAGGAAGAAGAGGAGAAGCGGAACGAAGAGACCCCATGCCAGAAGCCCTCCCGTAAAGTTGAGGGCGGCGAGCTGAGGCCCGATGATGAAACCGACGCCCATGTAAGCGGGGGACACGCCTGGTGTGGAAATCAATGCGCCGCCGCCGGTCTCTACCTTGACCTTCCCGAGTGTAATCGTCTTTTTCGCAAAGGAAACGAAGGCTTCTCCCGCAGAAGCGAAGAGCTGGAATTCCTTGAAGAATTGGATCGCCGCGCCGATCCCCATGGCCGAAAAGAGGTACTTTGCGCCGCTGCCCCCACTGCGGCCCGCTTTGTGGATCTCGGCCGCCGCGACGGACTCGGGGTAAGGGAGCTCCCTGTCTTCGACCATCACCCGGCGGAGAATCGTGACGAAGAGGATCCCGATAAACCCGCCGACGAGCATGATGACGCTCGCGAGGAGGTAGTTTTCGAAGGTCAGGAACGTATTTCCCCACAGAGGGATACCGTTCTCGTCCTTGGCGATGAAAAAGGCGGGGATGGTGAATATCGCACCGGCCGCGATGGATTCCCCGATCGACCCGACGGTACGGGTGATGTTCTCCTCGAGGATGGAACCACGGAAAAGGCGCAGCGCCGCCATACCGATCACGGCGGCCGGGTACGTGGCCGCGATGGTCATACCGGCTTTCAAGCCGAGGTATGCGTTCGCGGCACCCAGCACCACCGAGAGGACAAGGCCGATGAGAATGGCCTTGAGCGTGAACTCCTTCATTTCCATGCTGGGAGGGACGTATGGAACATGTTTCGCTTCTGCCATACACGACTCCATCTTGATGCGGTTGAATGAGGAAGAGAAAAGAACAGGCGAGTAGCGATGCGATGTTTCCCCTTCACAAGGCAGGAAAACATTCGCGGGAACGGCGGAAAATAGGCAGGCTTACCGCCAAACACAAGGCGAAGCGACCCTCGGCCCTCGATGCCCGAAGTGCAGCGCCTTTGGTATTCGTGATGGCGCCCCCTTTCACACGGTTCGTCCGCATCACGCTCAGCGGGGAGGTGACGGAACGGAGCCGTCCGGACGAACGGGTTCATCGGTCCGGATCTCTCCCTCCACCGGTTTCGCGGGGTCTTCCGGTGGGACTGGCGGTTGATGGGGTTCCTCCGGGGGTTGCAATTCGGGTGGGGGCGGTGCAACGAGTTTCTGCCCACGGATGATGGCGAGCAAATCGGCTTCGAGCGTGAGGACGGGCTTTTCGACGATACGACCGATCTCCTCTCCGCCGCGGCGGATGATGAACGTCGGGACGCGGGTGACCCCGAATTTTTCCGCTTCTCCGCCCGGTGAGCGTTTCTCTCGGTCGACCCCGATCATGCGCATCTTGTGCGGGTCAAACCCCTTGATACGCTGGAGAACGGCAAGCATCCGCGGGACATCCCGCTTGCTATCGTCACACCAGGTCCCGAGAATGCAGATGATATCGACATCGGGCGGCATCTCCTGGTTCAAAAAATCGATGACCACGCCGGAGAGCTGTGCCTGGGTGAATTCAGGGCCGAACCAGCCGGGAAGGTCCAAGAGATCCTCGACCTTCAAGGGACCCACGAGGACCACCTCGCCGGTTGTTTCCTGTGCAAGGCTTATCGCTCGCACCCAGAGGGTCAATCCCAATATCCCCAAGAAAAGCATCGGTGTTTTCATCATGGCTTGCACCCTTTCACGGATGGAGTATCGTCTTCGAGCTGGAAGGTATCCGGGAACCGCCTGTCTTGACCCCAAGCGAGTTTTTTCCGGAGCATTTCGAAATACTTCCAGCCGACACCTTTGATGAGCCGGACAGGACGCGCTCCGCGTCGGACCGTCAAGACGACATCGGTTGCGCCCATCACGATCCCCTCCCCATCGGCGTTCACCATGACGGCGCCCGCTTCCGCGAACGCGTGAAGCCGGACTCTGCTCCCGCCCGGGATGATGATCGGTCTCGCCGTCAACGCATGCGCGGCGATGGGGCTCAAAATGATGACATCGCTGGAGGGGACGACGACAGGGCCGCCCGTCGCAAGGCTGTAAGCGGTCGACCCCGTCGGCGTCGAGACGATGAAACCGTCGGCGAGGAATGTCGCGAGGAACTCGTCGTCCACAAACGCTTCGATGCGGATGACCCGCGAGGTGCCGGTTTTATTGACAACGATATCGTTCAATGCATGACAGGTGCACCGCTTGCCGACCGTGCCGCTGAGTGTCATCCGCTTCTCGATGCGATACTCGCCGCGGAGAACCGCATCGACAGCGGGGACGGCTTCCTCCGCGTCGATATCGGCGAGAAAACCGAGCTTTCCGAGATTGATCCCGAGCACAGGCGTCCCGTACGGGAGCACCTCCCGCGCCGCGGCGAGCATGGAGCCGTCCCCTCCGATGGCAACGACGAAGCGGCTTCGGCGCGCGATCTCGCTCGGCGTGGCCGTGGTGAGACCCGATGCCGTTCCCTTTCCCGTGGTGCGAATCATGCCCGCTGTGTCCGTGGGGACGAGGACCGGCACACCCTTCCGCCTCAGGAACTGTGCGAGGGAGAGAATCACCGCCCCCGTACCCGGCTTGCCGCTGTGCGGGAAAATACCGACGGGTTTGCTGTTCCGCTTCGATCCGCCCTGCTGCATCGATTCCGCCTTCGCTCCGCTCGATCGCCGTTACGTGACGGCTGCCGTGTCGTGTACCATCATCACCCGCTCGATCTCCGGAAATTCCAGTGTGAGCATCGCCTGCACGCCGGCCTGCAGTGTCATGATATTGAGGGGGCATGTCGAACACGAACCGAGGAAACGGATATACAGGTGTCCGTCTTCGCGGACGAACCGGACGAACTCGACATCGCCGCCGTCCTTGTTGAGAACGGTTCGGATGGGTGCGAGCGCTTCCCGCATACGCTGCTCGATGTTTTTGTCCCCTTCGTTCATCCTGGTCATTCCTTCATCACGGCTCAGGATTCCGGTTTCAAGGATACATCGATATCCTGCACCGGCGCTGTGAGGGCGTTGAACGCAATGCGGCCGGCCATACTCCGGGCCGTTGCGAGAAATGTTTCCGCCAGGAAAGACTCCGGTTCGAGATCGACGAGCGGGATACCGCGGTCGCAGGCCTCGCGGAGGCGCGTCGCGAGGGGGAGAGCGCCGAGGAAGGGCACATCCATTTCCTCCGCCGCCGCTTTCCCGCCGCCGTTCCCGAAAATGTCATCGCGCGCACCGCAGTGGGGACAGACGTAATAACTCATGTTCTCGATCAACCCCAGGATGGGGACGGAAACACGCTCGAACATCCGGCTGCCTTTCCTCGCGTCCGCGAGCGAAACATCCTGCGGAGTCGTGACGATGACGGCACCGCTCAACGGGAGCGTCTGCGCCAACGTCAATGGGATGTCGCCTGTCCCCGGCGGCAAATCGAAGATCAGGTAATCCAGTTCCCCCCAGTTCACTTCTGTCATGAGTTGTTTCAGCGCGTTGCTGGCCATAGGCCCGCGCCAGATCAGGGCCGAGTCGCGCTCGATGAGGAACCCGATCGACATGACATGCACGCCGTGCCGTTCGATCGGGAGAAGGCGCACCTTCCCATTGTCCGAATATGCCGGGGGTGCCTCGTCGATCCCGAGCATGAGCGGTATGTTCGGCCCGTAGATATCCGCGTCGAGCAGACCGACGCGTGCGCCTTCGCGCGCAAGCGCCGCTGCGATATTCACGGCGACCGTGGATTTCCCGACTCCGCCTTTCCCGCTCGCCACCGCCACGGTGTTCTTCACCCCGGGGAGAACGGATTGCTTGTCCCCTCCCGTGCGCGGGATGTCCGTAACGGCGGAAATCTCAACATCCTCGATGCCCGGTATACCCTTCCGGATCGCCTCCTGCACCTTTCGGATGAATGCTTCACGGAAACCGCGCGAAGGCATGGGGAAGGCAAGCGTCAAAGAAACGCTCGATTCACGAAATACAATGTCCCGAATCATATGCGCGGTGACGACATCCGTCCCCACGTATGGGATGGGAATGTCACGGAGCGCATCGTGGATCCCCTTCTCATTCCACGAGGGGTTTTCACTCATTCACGTGTTCCTTGGTTTTTCAGGTGATGATCAGCGTTCATTCTCATTTTCCATTCATATTCTTGAAAAAAGAACATATCCATGGAGGGGCTCAAATCCAAGGGAAAAAGCCGGCCTTCGTTGCGGGAGCGGGGGAGAAACGACATGAGGAATCCGAGGCAGATGTCGACGAGTCCGCAGCGCTTCTCGTTCACAGGCGGCACACCCCGATTGTCCGCGAAGGCACAATCAGCGAAACCACGGGCACATATCTCCTCGGGAAGACCTCGTTTGTCATAGGCTCCTGTTCGGGTATTGCAGAAAGGGAACGCGTTTCCTCCCGATCACCGAAAGATGTGTATATTTACCCGTCTTGTTTTCTTCCGTCGATCATTCCATGCGCGCTCCCTTGCTCCACCAATCGCGTACACTTGTGACGGGGGCTTCGTCGGGGATCGGATGGGCGACGGCACGATTATTCGCCGAACACGGTAGCGACGTGGTGTTGCTTGCACGTCGGGGGGACAGACTCGACGCGCTCGCGAAGGAAATCCGTGCCTCCACCGGCGTCACGGTGGACGTTCTCCGAGCCGATGTCGCAGACGTCGCGGAAACGCATGCAGCCCTCGCCGCGTATTGCGAAGGGCGCCCCATCGATATCGCGGTGATCAACGCCGGCATCGGCTCCTACGGGCCTTTCCATGACACATCGTGGACAGAGGCGAACACGATCCTCAGGACGAATATCGACGGCGCTTTGACGGCGGCTCATGCCGTCTTGACCGGTATGTTACGGCGGGAACACGGTTCCATCGTGTTCATTTCGTCGGTGCTGGGGAAACGAGCACTCCCATGGAACAGCGTCTATTGCGCTTCCAAATTCGCCCTGCAGGGGTTTGCGGACGCCTTGCGCCTCGAA
Organism: Bacteroidota bacterium; assembly: GCA_029907355.1. GTDB lineage: Bacteria > Bacteroidota > Ignavibacteria > SZUA-365 > SZUA-365 > JARYLZ01. The sequence continues at coordinate 24,791 of JARYLZ010000003.1, forward strand.
CTCCGGCACGCGAACATCCATGTCGGCATCGTATGCCCGGGGCGAACAGATACGGAATTTTTCACGCGCATCCCCGACCCTTCCGCGCACGCGAAGCGCCGCTTCGTTCCCGTGGCGACACCGGAGCGCGTTGCGCGCGCCGTTCTTCGCTGCGTCCGCACGCGGAAACGCGAAATCACGGTCGGGGTCATGAACGCCCTCTACACGACGATTGGATACCATTTCCCACGGCTTTCCGATTTCCTCATCTCGATCGCGATGCAGCCCCATGACGGATTTTAACACGCGGAGTTACCTGCGCCTCGTCCTCTTCGATATCGACGGCACGCTCATCACGACGAACGGCATGGCGAAACGAACGTTCGCCGATGCCCTGGAGCAGGTGTTCGGGCATCCCACCCCTGCACGGACATACGATTTCTCGGGACGAACGGACATACAGATCTACCGGGAGATCATGAAGGCGGCCGGCGCCGACGACGAAGCCATCGAACGGAAACAGGACGAGGCGCTCACGACGTTCCTCGATCTCCTCGAGCGACGCATCACTCCCGAGTCGATCACGGTACACCCCGGCATCCGCGAACTCCTCGACGCTCTATCCGAGGAATCCATCGTCACGCTGGGACTGTTGACCGGCAACATGCTCCGCGGCGCACGCATCAAGCTCTCCCCTCCCGATCTCATGCGATATTTCTCCTTCGGGGCGTTCGGGAGCGATGCATACCACCGGCACGAACTCCCCTCGATCGCCGTCGAGCGCGCCTATCACCGGACCGGTTATGTCTTCCGTGAGAAGGAAATCGTCGTCATCGGGGACACGCCGCACGACATCGAGTGCGGGCGCCACTTGAACGTCCGGACCATCGCCGTCGCGACGGGGGGCAGCAGGAGGGAGAAACTGGCGGAACACGGGCCGGATTTCCTCTTCGATGACCTCAGCGACACCAACGCCGTTGTGGATGCCATCATCCGGTAACGGGCATGATATGGACCGCATGCGCGTCGCTGTGTCGCTCCTTCGCCGTTCGGGTTTTCTCTCCCTCGCGATCGCCGTCCTCGCTCCGACGTTCATACCGGCCCAAGGACAGATTCGCCTCCCCTGGAGATCGTCGACCTGGGAAGACTCGTTCGTGTCCTTTCGCCCTTCCCTGTACCGTCTCGGTGTCAACACGAGCTACGACCCCGCCGCTGGGGACATCCTGTTGACCCCGTCGGCTCCTGCGCAGTCCGGCAGGCTGTACCTCCATCGTCCCCTCTTCTTCGACTTCGCCGATATCACGTTTACCGCATATCTCGGCATTCGCACGTCCGCCGTCCGAGGCGGTGCGGACGGCATCGTCTTCGCACTCTCACGGCTCGTCGATTACGTCCCGACGGGTGGAGGGTCCCTCGATTTCGACGGCTGCCTCGGTTACGGAATCGAATTCGACACGTACGAGAACGGGGAGAGGAACGACCCCTGGGAGGAACACATCGCGGTCATTTCCCAGAACACGTCGACCCATCTCCGCGCGGAACGCATGCTGCCGGGGGAGTTGAAGAGCGGGACGAAACACGATATCCGCATCAGTTTCGCACTCGGTGCCGTGAGGGTTTTCCTCGACGGCACCGAACGCTTGACGTATACCATCCCCGCCTACGCACCATTCCTCGGATATGCCGGCTTCACCGCTTCGACAGGCGCCTCATTCAACGAGCACCGCATCGACGATATCGTCGTTTCCCAACCCACGCGAACGGCATCGGATCTGGGGTTGTATTCCGCTTGCGATACCGTCCGCTGGAACGGTATAGCCGTTGTTATGAACAATCATCCATCCGGCCTGCCGCTGTCGCTCGTCCGACTCCAGATGACCGAACTCGACGGCACGGGTGAGTTCGTCGTTCCCGCCGATCCCTTCCCCGCGCTTCTCGCCCTTGGCGACAGTATCGTCTTCCCCCTCCGCTTCACGGGTACCGGCGAACGACTACGGCGGGCGGTAGTGAGAATCGAGGCTTCGAACGGCGAAGCGATCGAGGACACACTCGCTATCGAACTGGCTCTGCCCCGTGTCGCATGGGGAGCAGGGCGAATCGATTTCCCCACGACCCCGCTCGGCCGATTCTCCGATCGGAGTGTCGTACTGCGGAACACCGGCCGTATCCCCGCAGTCATTTCCGCCTCGTGTTCGCCCTCCGTGTTCTCGATCATCTCCCCTACAGTATTTCCGCGCACCATCGTCCCAGGGGATAGTCTCGCCTTTACGATCCGTTTCCTTCCCGTCTCTGCGGGATTGTTTTCGGGCATATTGTCCGTCATGACGTGCGCGGGGACGACGGAGATCCCGTTGACCGGCGAAGGTCGCGCATCCGCGCTCGAGGTCCGTTTCCTGCCGCCTCCTCTGATGCTGAACCCGGGCGGAGTGGGGACGATCTCGGCGGTCCTTTCCACCGACCCCGGTACCGCCGCCCTGACAGGTCTCGATGCCGTTCTCCGTTATGATCCTTCCGTCGCGCGCTTCCGGTATGCGACATGCGACAGCACCGGCTGGCCCGGCGGCACACGACTGACGGCACTCGAGACTTCCCCGGGAACCGTGTCCATCGAAATCCGATCACCCGCGGGTACCGTACCGGAAGGAAATCTCTTCCACATGGTCTTCGCGTGTGCGCGGCAGGACACGGGATGCACGGCGGTACTCTGGGACACCCTGGTCTGGAATCCCCTGACCACCCCCGGCGACCCTCAGGCGCGCGGCGTGAGCGGGCGCATCTGCGTCAACCCCTCATGCCGTATCCCGGAGGGGCTGATGCGGAGACAGGCGCGGAAGCTCTCCGCCTACCCGAACCCATCCCGCTCAGGCATGACGATCACCGTCGCCCTGCCGGAGGAGAGATTCGCACGGCTGGAGATCCGCGACCAGCTGGGGACCATCGTCCACGTACCGTTCCAAGGCGTCATGAAGAGCGGGTCGTTCCCGGTCTTCACTGGCGACGACGGTATTTCTTCCGGGGTGTTCTTCCTCGTGCTCTCGACGGGTGACGAAACGGAAGTTCTCCCTCTCGTCATCCTACGGTAATCCTATTCCCGGCTTAGACTCCCGAACAATGGCAGCAGCCGGGTGATCGGCACCTTCCCGTTCTCCGCGACTGCGGTACGGCACCATCCGGAGAGAAAATGGGTATGCGCTTTCGGAGATTTCCCCATCGATAGCGGGAAGAAGAAACTCCCCTCTTCCACCGGACGTCTAAGCGAACGGGCGGCACTCACCGACAAGGTCCATTCCGGCTCTCGCAACCTGCACGCTCGCAGGCCGTGGTGAATGCCCCCGCTTCATTGCATCGAAGGGGGACCCACCTCACCCGACCGATTCGAGTGGGTGTGAATCCCTCTATTGGACGAGAAGCATGTGTACGGTCTTGCGGGAAACCGCATTCCTCTCGCCATGGAGGGTCATCACCGCGATGTACATCCCGGCCGGCAGTCGGGGGGACCATCTCACGGTATACGCCCCTGCATCGAGCATCCCATCGTACAACACTGCCGCTTTCCTTCCGAGCGCGTCGAACACCTCGACGGTAACCGAACTTCTTTCACGAAGCGCGAACGGGATGGTCGTGGTGAACCGGAACGGGTTCGGGTAATTCTGGCCGAGGATCCACCCGTCTGACGGGATACCGCGATTCTCTCTCTCGACCGTCAACGGGATCGCCGTGACGCTCACGCGTTCGAGAATCTCCTCGGCGAGGCGGCATGCCTGGTCGAGCGGGAGAAAATACAAGGGGAACCCGAAAGCAAAGACGTTGGAAGTCGGGGTAACCGCGTGGACGGCAACGGGGATGCCGCGGTACTCCGGCCTTCCGCTCTGCGGAGAATTCGCGTAAGTGAACATGACGATGACGGAGTCGACCGTCGCCGGGAACAAGGCCACGCAATCGAGCATACCGCGATAGGGGGCGTTGGGAATTTTCGTGGGATCGATGCTCACCGTCGTGAAACCGGATTTTCCCTCACCGCGAAGGAAATCCGCGGTGTCGGCGGCGGTCTCGTCGATGACACCGACATGGAGGAAATCGTGGACGAACGACCCCGGTCCGTACGTCCGGGGGAAGGGGCGGCCCGCATCGAACCACGCGAGGTGACGCCAACCCCCGATGAGCAGACAGCCGCCCGCGTCCACATACGCCTGGAGCACGTCGACGACATCCTGGGCGGCGATATACGGCTGCGCTTTGACTTCCCGGTGGTCGGCGTGCCAGACGACGAGCTGGTACCGGAGAAGGTAATCGAGTTTCGGGATATTGCTCTCCGAGACGTCCCACTCCGCGGAAGGTTGGAATACCTTGCGATAGAAGGCGTCGACGGTACTGTCGGCGACACCGAGCGTTTTGAAGGGTTCCTGTTTCTCGTCGGTCGCATCCACCACGAGAACGGAGAGTGCGAAACGCCCGGTGCCGCGGCCGACTGCTTCGTCCCATGTCGTACCGACGCGGATGCCGTCGATACGGCACGTATAGGGCGGGGAAGCCGACTGAAGGAGCTCGACACATGAAACAACGCTTACGGGCGGATTTATGCCTCTGCGCAGAATGTCCGCCGGGGGCTCGATCAAGGTCAGGGGGGGATCGACCCAGAGGGCGAGCGTGTCATCGGTGCCGGTAGCGGCGGGCCGGTGTTTACACGCGATCAGAAGAGTGCTGTCGATCCCGTACCGCTTCACCGTGAACGTTGCGGTCGCCGGATCGGTCGTTCGGCCGACGCCGAGGCGGTACGTTCCCGGTTCTTCCCCTGCACCGAGGAAGACGACAGCCGCCGGTGCGGCGCCGGGAGAGGGCGCGAGAGCGAAGATGGGCGCAGATCCCTGCGGTGCCGAAGACACATCGAGGAGGAATGCGGCGTAGACGCCGCCATCCTCGACCTGCGGGAATGTATGGGCGACATCCTGGTTGTTCCCCTGACTCCCGATGAGCCGTACCGACCGCCCGATATTCGACGAGATGTATTCGGGGTAGAAGAGCCCTTTGTCCGCTACGAGGATCGGGGAGAGCGACGAACCCTCGATGGCATTCCACCCGTGATCGGTGACTTTCGCAGAAGCGGCGTACGGGAAATTTTCCTCGAAGAGGAACGTTGGGGCATCGGCGGGCAACTGGTACCCGAACAACCGGTTGGGAACGCCGAGGAGTGTCCCGCACAACACCACTTTCCCCGGGATGATTTCCGTGCTCACGGTCAAGCCCCCTGCAATGCCATCGATGGTTGTGGAGCCGATATCCTGCAAGACATCGTGGAACAGGCCGGTCGGTTCGCAGGACGGCAACCGGAGCTGAGTGAGGAACTGGGACTTCCCCGTTGCACTCCGTGCGAAGGTCCACAGGTAAGGCCCGCCCGGACTCCACCCATCGAACGCGATGGCGGTGATGGACGGCTCCCCCAGCGCAGCCGAATCGAGTCGCGCCAATTCGGTCCCCTGCATCGAAATGAGCACGATGTCGCTGCCGGGTTTTCCGATCCACATGCCCCCTTTGCCGCCGTCGGCGGTCGGGTCGTAGGACACGAACTCCGCCTGCATCGGCCCGCGGATCAGGTTGATGCGCTTCCGCTGCTCCGGGTCGATGACGGCGATGCGGTCCGACCCCGTCGCGGCATAGATGTATGTGCCGTCCGTCGTGAAGGACTTGATCGTGACGGCCCCCGTAATGATGAACTCGCCGAGCAGTTTCCCGTCGCGCGTCCATTCGGCGACGAAATCGCTGCCCGCGCGGGAGGTCCAGAACCGCTCCTTGACGAAGGTGACACCGAAATTGTCCGTCACGTTCGTCGTGTCGGTGACGTTGTGATTGAAGACGACGCGATAGAATTTCGGGCAGATGGAGAAGGAGCAACTGTCGCGGATCAGGGGATTCGTGATATCGCTGATGCGGAAACGACAGTGCCGGGAAGGCGTGTTCGGCACGGTCCAGTAGAACGCCGCCGTTGCCGGTGCGGCGATGACGTGCCAATCCCTCCCGCCGTTCGTGGAATACTCCACGAGCACTTTCCTGTCCACCGCGTTCGTCAGCCAGCTGATACGTTTTCGCTCACCGATGTTCCACTGGCTCCCCGGGAGAGGCGACGTGAGCTGAATCATCATCGTGTCGAGGCCGATCTCGAACGAGATGGTCGGTCCTGCCGAGCCGATCGAGTGGATGTTGAGGCCGCCTTTCTTCCCGTTCGTGAGAAAGCTCGACGGGTTCGTGCCGTCGTTGATCTCTGTGCGGTTCTGTTCCCTGCTGAAATGGGCGAGATCGACCTGCCCGTTTGTCGTCGGGCTGCCGCCCGGACGGTATAGGTAGACTTCGTCAGGCGGCCCGCTCGCGTTTCCTCGGTACAGCGTGTTGATGCGGTACACGAGGAGGCCGTCACCGGGAATGGTGTTGTCGAAGAGCCCGGTGTTTCGTTTCCGGTACTCGACGACGAAGTACTCCGTCGTCGAGTAGGGCGATGCAATACGGAAACAGTTGTTCGTCGGGGATGTCAGGGGCGAGAGCGTGTATACCCCTGCCGTCCGAATCTCGGGGATGGATGGGATCCATTTCCCGTATTTCCATTTCATGTACGCGCCCATGTGCTGGGGGGGGTTGATGGTGCTCTCCATGATATCCCATTTCCCGACCGGCGTGAGGCCGTTCGAGGAATAATGGTAAAGGTCCGGCGCGCCGAGCGAGTGGAACATCTCGTGGCAGATGACGTCGACGCCGCGGCCGGTCTTGAAGAAAGACTCGATGAGCAGATTGTACGTCCCGACACGCGCACCGTTGATGATGAATTGTCGCCCGAGCGTCGTCATGTGCGGCCAGAGGAGCGTCGCCCATGCCGTCGGTTGACCGGAAATGATGAAAGACATGTTGTCGATGACACCGTCCTTGTCCGCATCCAGAACGAGCGTGTCGGGGACCTGCGGGCGGATGAATTCCAGCGCGCGGATGATGAGATTCTCTTCCCGTGTCCGCGAATCGTTCGTATATCCGTCGGGATTGGTCGTAGCGTTGTACGGCTTGTAGTACGCCCGCGGTAAACTGTCCTGGAAGGATGTCACGAAGACGCCGGCCGTGCGGGGGAAGAACTCCGTCCGTATCGTCAGAGCGTTATAGGATACCTCACGGTAATATGCGAGCATCGAATTCGCACCTCCCCGATTGTACATCGCCTCGTAATACTCCAGGGAATCGGGGAATTCGTTCTCATCGGAGAACCGGATGAACACGACGATGTTGTAGAATGTGCCTTTCGTCGGAGCGGCGAGCCGAGGGTTTCCTCCCCCCTCGCTCTTCTTGAAGAAGGGATACGACGACAACAAGTCCTCGCGTACCCGGAGCCAAGGGCGAAGACCTGCGACGGTGGGATCCGAGCGCCCGGCGATATGGGCGGTCGGGACCAGCCGTCCCGCGGATTCCGTGGCATATACGTAATACCCCGTCTGATCATCCTGGATGATCGTGTACCCATCCTCGTCGTGGAGCCAATTGTAGTACTCGTCCCCGCTGGCGTAGCAATGGAGAACGGCGCCGTCGGGTTGGAGGACCGTGACGGGTACAAACGTCACCGGGGCCGCATACGACAGGGCACCGGCGAAAAGGGTGCAAGACACGAACAATGTGCGAAATGCCGTCGTGATACGCATGGTCGTCCCGCCGTGAGTGAACGATGCACGAAAAGCCGCGATCCATTGGAAAATCTATCCATTTCCCGGAAGATGAGAAAACTCTGCTTCCCGCCGGAAAGCTTGTCCGAACGGTGCGGAACGTTTGCTCCCTCGAAACCGTTTTATCATGTTGGAACCGCGTCGGACGAAAGCTTTTCCCACTCCGTCCGTCCGCCGACGCGTACGCGTGGATGCGAATGAACAAAACGCACTGCAGCCGACCAACAGTCGCTTTACCTTCCGACACCTCATGCAACCGACACCGAAAGGACTCCGTCTTCACATCGGGATATTCGGCCGGCGTAACGTCGGGAAATCCTCCGTTTTGAACGCTCTGACCCGACAGAACATATCGATCGTCTCGGAAGTTGCGGGTACGACAACCGACCCTGTCGAGAAAGCGATGGAATTCCGCCCTCTCGGTCCTGTCCTCTTCGTGGACACGGCCGGGATCGACGACGTGGGGGCGCTCGGCGAAGAACGAGTGGCACGGACGAAGGACGTTATCGACCGCGTAGATCTCGCAGTCCTCGTCACCGACGCGTGGCAGACATACGAAGAGGAATTGCTCGCCCTGTTCCGTTCCCGTCGGGTCCCCATCGTTGCCGCCGCCAATAAGGCGGACCTGCGGATCGGCGATGATCTCGAGAAGCGACTCGCCGAAGCCGGGGCTTCCCGTGTCGTGCGCGTGTGCGCGGTGACGGGGGAAGGCATCGAAGACCTGCGCGAGGGGATCATCGCATGCGTTCCGGAATCCTTCATCCACGCACAGCCGATCGTCGCGGATCTCATTCGTCCGGGCGAATACGTCATCCTCGTCGTGCCGGTCGATATCGCGGCTCCGAAGGGGAGGTTGATCCTCCCCCAAGTTCAGACCCTTCGCGAAGTGCTCGATGCCGATGCTTCCGCTCTCGTCGTCAAGGAACGTGATGTCGCGCAAGCGCTATCGCGCCTTCACCATCCACCCGCACTCGTCATCACCGACAGCCAGGCTTTCCGGACCGTGTCGGAGCAGGTTCCCCGTGACGTTCCTTTGACGAGTTTTTCCATTCTCTTCACCCGCTTCAAGGGGGACCTCGAAACCGCCGTCGACGGAGCGAGGCACATCGACGGATTGAAACCGGGCGACCGTGTCCTCATCGCGGAAGCCTGCACGCATCACCCGACGAGCGAGGATATCGGCCGCGTGAAAATCCCACGCTGGCTGGAAGAGCGGGTCAAGGGTCCGCTCGACATCCGCGTTTCCGCCGGGGCGGATTTCCCAGATGATCTCTCTTCCTTTTCTCTCGTCATCCATTGTGGGGCATGCGTCTTCAACAGGCGCCATATGCTCTCTCGCATCGAACGCTGTCGGCATGCGGGTGTTCCGATCACGAACTACGGTCTTGCCATCGCCTACTTGACGGGCATATTCGACCGCGCATTGGAACCTCTCATGCAACGGCGAGAAATCGTCCCATCCAAGGCCGACAACGCGTGACCGGGAACGTCGCGTGCAAGCGAGCCGACCGGCTTTTCATTCCATACCATCAATTTCTTCCGAAACGTCGAATTCACGCCAATATTTGCGTGGATAGTGTAAAAGTGTATATTGACGCCGGCGTTTCGCGCTGCATTTCGAAGAGAGAGCTCATACACGATCGACTGTCGAACGCTTCTCTACCTTCCAGGAATAGTGCCGCGAAAACGCTCCCATCGACCAAGAATCGAAACAAAACACCAGCGCAGTATAGGAGGTACAATGAACCATTTCCACGAACTCGTCGCTCTCGTTCAAAGCTTCGAGAAGGATTTCGAAAAATTCTTCATCAAGGGGAACAAGTCTGCAGGGACGCGTGTCCGGAAGCATATGAACGAATTGAAACGGAAGGCTCAGGAAATCCGGAACGCGGTCCAGGCGATAAAGAAAGGTACCGCGGAAACAGCTGGCCCGAAAGCCGAATAACACGGTTCCCCTTCATTCCCGTCGGCTGACGGAACCCGCCGACACTCCCCCCCTGCATCGAAGGTGGGCGTTCCACGGCTGCACCTTCTCACCGCTCCGTCTCGAGGGTTTCCTCTCGCAGTGTCGTACAGGGCGATAGGCGCTTCTCGTTCGTGAGAATGATCCGGTCTTATCCCAAGACTCCATGCCGCGAATGAAACCAGCGACGAGGCGACCTCGTGGGAAGGGGATATTTTTCCGCACATGCGTTATGAACTCGTGGGGCGAAACGTTCTCATCCGGTACATGGGAAATTTCGATCGCGAATATCCCCGAAGAGGTTTCCAGTTCATGGATCATGAACCCTCCGGTACCTCCCATATTTTCACGTGCAGCGCTTCTGAACTGACGACGACTCACGCCCTTGCCTCCGGCTGGGCCGAACGCACCGACAACACCTTCCTTACATTCTCCGGAGTGTTCCGAAAGACCCGCAGGACATAGGTTTGCGCCACGGTCCCTTCGAGCGCTTCTTTCTTGCCAGCAAAGGAAATCATGCGAGACCGGAACCATCTGTTCCTTCTTTCCCTTGTTGTCGGTTTCTCTTCCCTTCCAGCTCTCGGGATGGTATGGGTATTATCCAAACCCGCTCTCTCGGCAGTGCAGGGAAAGAGCGTTCGCCCTGACGACACGCTCTTCCTCGCCATCCATCGCGATGCCGTCGTGGCGGATGGGCACAACGACGCCCTCACGAGAACCCTCGGCGGTGAGGACCTCTCGATTCGGACTTCCCGCGGGCACACGGACCTGGCTCGTCTCCGAGAAGGCGGTCTCGACGTCCAAGTTTTCGCGCTGTACGTGAACCCTTCGGCGAAAAACCCGTTCCGGACGGTCCTCCGCATGCTCGATACGCTCCACGCTCTCGCAAAACGGGCGGGCAGAATTCTCCGTGTCACGAGGACAAGCGGTGAAATTCAACAGGCGGCGGCGGAAGGGGTGATTGCAGCCGTCGCTTCCCTCGAAGGCGGCCATGCTGTCGGTCTCTCTTATCCGCGTATTCTCGAGTTGTACCGCCGCGGAGTCCGGATTTTCGGGCCGACATGGAGCAGGGGAACGCCATGGGCCTCCTCCTCTCAGGAAGAAGCTGCGGGGAAACGCCGCGGCCTGACAGCGTCGGGGAAACGTCTCGTTCGGGCCATCGACAGCCTCGGCATGCTGATCGACATATCCCATGCTGGGCCGAAAACGGTCGAGGATATTCTGGACATCGTCCACGGACCTGTCATCGCGTCGCACTCGTCTTGTGCCGCCCTTTGTCCCAGCGAACGGAATCTGACCGACGCGCAGATCCGTGCCCTCGCGCGGCGCGGAGGCGTCGTCATGATCAATTTCTGTCCGGGTTTTCTCCGCTCGGGGGGAGGGAGCGATGCGGAAGCCATTCGTTCCTTTCAGCGCCGCCTTCAATCGATCGGGAGCGGGTCGAAACGGTTCGAGTCGCGGGCACTCGAGGCCCGCGACAGCCTCATCGCGGAGGCGCGTCGTCGCGGTCTGCCGACAATTCTGGACGTGGCGGATCATATCGATCATGCGGTTCGAATCGCCGGTGATGAGCACGTCGGGCTCGGGTCGGATTTCGACGGGATCGATCTCACCCCGGTTGGTCTTGCCGATGTGGCGGACCTGCCGTTCCTGACGCGCGAGTTGCTCAGGCGGGGATATCCCATCGAATCGATCCGCCGCATTTTGGGAGGAAATCTCATGAGGGTTTTCCATGAACAATGCCGTTGAGGACGCGATGGTGCAGCGTCTCGCGTGAGGGTTTACGAACCGCGGGATCCCGCCCGCGGGCGTTACCATTCTTCGGAAAAAATCCCCACATTGCAACGCGTTTCGCGATCGTTCAATTCCAGGAATTTCACGTCGACACCGTTTCATAACGTACAAGGGTTTGGAATGAAGATCCACGAGTACCAGGGAAAGGAAATCCTCCGGCGCTACCATGTCCCGACACCGGAAGGGCGTGTAGCCGCGACGGCTGAGGAAGCGGAGACGGCTGCGAGAACGCTCGGCGGCACACTCTGGGTCGTCAAGGCGCAGATCCACGCGGGGGGGCGCGGGAAAGGGAACATCCTCGACCCGCACACGCACGAGCTGATCCTCGCGGGCGGAGTTCAGATCGCGCGCACACCGGAGGCGGTCCGGGAACTCGCCGCGAAAATGCTCGGGAACCTCCTCGTGACGGTGCAGACCGGGCCCGAGGGAAGAATCGTCCGCCGCGTTCTCGTCGAACAGGGAGTCGAAATCGCGAGGGAATTCTATGCCGGCATGCTCCTCGACCGCGCGACGTCGCGCAACGTCATGATGGTTTCGACCGAGGGCGGGATGGAAATCGAGAAAGTCGCTGCCGAAACGCCCGAGAAGATTCTGCGCGTCTCCATCGACCCGGCGATCGGTTTCCGGGCTTTCCAGGCGCGCCGCCTCGCGTTCGGGCTCGGTTTATCGGGCACAGCCTTCAAAAGCGCTGTCGCTTTCCTCCAAGCGCTCGCCCAAGCGTACGACGCCGTCGACGCCAGCCTCTTCGAGATCAACCCGCTCGTCCTCACGAAAGACGATCTCATGCTCGCCCTCGACGCGAAGGTCAACCTGGACGACAACGCGCTCTGGCGCCATCCCGACCTCCTCGCCATGCGCGACCTCGACGAGGAAGCGCCCCTCGAAATCGAGGCGTCGAAATACAACCTGAACTACATCAAGCTGGACGGCAACGTCGGGTGCATGGTGAACGGTGCAGGCCTGGCGATGGCCACGATGGACATCATCAAGCTCGCGGGGGGGGAACCCGCGAATTTCCTCGACGTCGGAGGCGGTGCCAGCGCGGAAACCGTCGAGAACGGTTTCCGCATCATCCTGAGCGACCCGAATGTCCGGGCCATTCTCATCAACATCTTCGGGGGCATCGTCCGCTGCGACCGAATCGCCACCGGCGTCGTCCAGGCGGCACGGAATATCGACATGCGAGTGCCGATCGTGGTTCGGCTCGCGGGCACCAACGCACGGGAAGCTGGGGAGATCCTCCGCAATTCCGGGATCGACTTCAGCGTCGCCACGACCTTCAAGGAGGCGGCCGAGAAAGTCACCCGCGCCATCGTCGACTGACCCAGCGTCCCCGAGCTCCAATGAGCAGACGAAAGAATGAGCATCGATCGCTTTGACGATGCCCGGGGGGGAAATGCAATCCCGACATCGGTACAAGGAAGGGATGCAGCGAGAGTGAACGCCCAGGGTGCGAAAGAGAAGGAACACGGGACGTGCACATGGAAAAAGTGCCAACCATCTCAACTCGCCTCAACATCGAATGGAAGATGAAGAAGACGGTCCTCGCATTCGTATTGCTACAAATCTCTTCCGCACCGCTTCTCACGGCGCAATTCCACTGGCGCGTCGTCAATCCCTCACCTTCGGACACGGCGCTCTACAGTGTCCATGTTTTCGATGCCGAGAACGCAATCGTCGTAGGAGACACGGGCACGATCAAGCGGACAACGGACGGGGGAATCTCATGGCGGACCATCCCGAGCGGGACGAAGGTTCGTCTTTCCAAGGTTCGCTTCCTGAACCCATCCATCGGGTTCATCGCGGGGGGGAACCCTGACGGCAATCAGCCGCTCCTCCTGAAGACCACGGACGGGGGTGAAACGTGGCGGGAAATCGACACGAAGGGCAACAGAGTATTCTTCGACGTATGGTTCCACAGCGAGGACACAGGCTTCGTCGTGGGCCAGCACGGTATCATGCGTGCAACGATGGACGGTGGGAAAACGTGGGCTTCCATCGACGCCGGCTTCAACGAGAACAACATTTTCAGCATTCATTTCCCTTCCCGCCGCATCGGGTACATCTGTGGGAACGCCGGGAGTGTAGCGAAGACAACGACCGGCGGGACGTCATGGCACAAACAATCGAGCTGGAAGAACAACGCCCTTTTTTCCGTCTCCTTCGCCAACGACTCGGTCGGGATCATCGCGGGGGACGGTGTCATCCTCGGCACGACCAACGGGGGAAAGGAGTGGGAAGCGCGCTTCGCGGACTTTCCCATCACGAGTCCGCTCATGCATGCGGTCCATGTCGACCCTTCTACCGCATATATCGTCGGTTGGTTCGGCTATATCATCGCCAGCCGCGACAGCGGGAAGAGCTGGCAGTTGCAGGAATGGGGCGGGTCGAGTCTTCTCGAGGAGCTCGGCTTCTACGGGAAAAGAGTCGGATATGCGGTCGGCTGGGAGGGAACCATCCTGAAAACAATGGATGGGGGTGGACTCGTCGCAAGGGAGGTAGACCCGGCACCCTTCGCCATCAACCTCCGGGCCCTGTACCCCAACCCTCTGAGCCTCGGCACGCACCGATCCGTTCGCGTCGAGTTCTCGCTTTCGTCGAGCGGCAATGCAGCCGTCGATCTCTTGGACGTGCTCGGACGCCCCGTGCGTCGTATCGCGGCACAACGCTTCAGCCAGGGAACCCACATCGTTCCGTGGGAACCCTCAGAGCTCCCTCCGGGTGTATACAGGCTCCGCCTCTCGAGCGCGTCCCATTCCATCGTCCGGCCGCTCGTCGTCGTGCGCTGACCGGAAACGGATCACCGCGGCGACCGGCGCATACGTGGGGTTGACAGCCTTCGGGTGGGAGAGTTCGCTGACGGACGCGTGACGAGTCCTTCCCGTATTGCCGGCCTTGCGCCGCCAAGAGCGTTGGTCCGCCCGGTGCGCCCCCTTCCCTGCGAACGCCGATGGTCGTGACAACGGCCCATGCTCTCTTCGCCTCTCATTACCTTCTCCCGCACGCCCCTCGCCGCAACGGGAAACGATCTTCACCATCCGAGGACGAGAGCGAAGACGAGCGGAGCGACGATACTCGCGTCGGACTCGATGATGAATTTGGGCGTTTCGACGCTCAATTTCCCCCACGTAATCTTTTCATTCGGGACAGCACCGGAATACGAACCGTAACTGGTCGTGGAATCGCTGATCTGGCAGAAATACCCCCACAAAGGAACGCCCGTTCGGCGGAGATCCTGGTGCAGCATAGGCACGACGCATATCGCGAAATCCCCCGCAATCCCGCCCCCGATCTGGAAGAACCCGATCGATGAAACCGCCGAGTTGTTCGTGTACCAGTCGGCCAATTCCATCATCGCTTCGATGCCGCACCGGACGGTGTTGAAGTTCTTGATGTCCCTGTCGATGCAGTGCGCCGCGTAAATATTGCCGAGCGTCGAGTCCTCCCAGCCGGGTACGAAGAGCGGCAGGTTTTTCTCCGCCGCGGCGACGACCCAACTATCGGCAGGATCGATCTCGTAAAACCGCTCGAGCTTCCCGGAACGCACGATGCGATAGAGGAATTCGTGCGGGAACGCCCGCACGCCGTTTCGATCGGCATCTACCCATTCCGCGAGCACGATTTCCTCGATGCGGCGCATGGCTTCCTCTTCCGGGATGCACGTGTCGGTGACGCGGTTGAGATGACGCTCGAACAGAGCCTGTTCGTCCTGCGGCGTCAAATCACGATAGTGCGGGACCCGGACGTAGTGATTGTGCGCAACGAGATTGAAGAGATCCTCTTCGAGGTTCGCCCCCGTGCAGCATATCGCGTGAACCTTTTCACGGCGAATCATCTCGGCGAGCGAAATGCCCAGTTCGGCCGTGCTCATCGCCCCTGCGAGCGCGAGGAACATTTTCCCGCCCTGCTCGATGTGTCGCCGGTATGCGTTCGCCGCGTCGACAAGCGCGGCGGCGTTGAAGTGGCGGAAATGACGGCTAAGAAAGTCCGAAATGAGAGGGGAAGACATGGCACACGTGGAGATTCTGTTGATGGAACGACTGCAGCACGACACGCATGGAAAGAATAGGGCATCCGCGTATGAATGTCAAGAAACCGAACCGCTTCGACACGGTGAAAAAAGGGGCTCCTGCTTGCGCATTCCGTCCCTTTTTCGAGAGCACCCATGCGCGTCATCCCTCCCGCATCTCCCCGCGGAAACGGGAATAATTCGGCCGGTTCTTACGCTCTCAAGATCGGACGGTCCAACACAGGAAGAGGACGATGAGAAACACCCCACGCACGCTCCACCAGACTGCCAGCCAGCGCTGTGCGGCAAGGAACGCACGGAAGGGCTTCGCGTCGGAACCGTATGACAGGCGCGCCAATGCAGGGCGGGCGACGAAGAGAACCGGGAGCCAAATGCCCACAAGGGAGACGAACGAAACCTGTTCGAAAACGAACGCGAACCCCTGGAAGACGATGGCGGCCGCCAACCCTGCCGAGATGGTTTCGACGACCATGAGGGGGTAGAGAATGATCGAATCCATCACGGCGATCGAACGCGCATGAAGCGGGAGGGAGTCCGGCGGGATGGTACGGAGGAGAGGGACATGGACCAGGGTACGGTACCAAGAAATACCCGCCAGCATCACGGCACAGGTGAGCTCGATAGCCGTCGCGATGAGGTGGACACCGTCAGTGGGCGGGACCGGCATTTCCTACTCCCCCGTCGTCCGGGAAGAGCCCGTCGAAGAACGTCGGGACCCGCGTACCCTCCCCCATGCGCCGGATGATCAACGCGAGCTCCCGTGCATGGTAATCGCCCCACTGCGAAGATTCCCCGCAGGGGATGTTCTTTCCGGGCGGGACGTAATCCCACCCCTTGGGGTAATGGTACACGGAATGAAGGATGAGCCCCTCATGGTCGCTCCCCGTACTGAGATAGGGTCTATCGAAGAGCGTCCTCGCGATCGTGAGCCCTGCCGCACGATAGGTAGCCGCTTCCGAGCTGCGTCCTGACCGTTCGAGGTACAACGCGAAACGGAGCATCCCCTGTGCTGCCACCACAGCCGCCGAGCTG
Source organism: Bacteroidota bacterium (assembly GCA_029907355.1). Taxonomy (GTDB): domain Bacteria; phylum Bacteroidota; class Ignavibacteria; order SZUA-365; family SZUA-365; genus JARYLZ01. The sequence goes on from JARYLZ010000003.1 coordinate 41,277, forward strand.
TCGATAGGCTCCACATCATTGAAGGGGTCGGATTTCTTCTCGAGGAAAACGCCCGATTCACGGAGTCCGGGAGCTGCCGTGTCCCAGTATGGGATGCCGTCGGTGTGAACGTGCGCGATATAGTACTCGATCGTATCACGAACCGCCGATTCGAAACAGGTAAGCGCGGTGTCCTTGTCGAAATCGTAGGGGAACTCCTCCTCTGTCGCCATCGAACAGAATTCGAGGATTTCGGCGAAGCCACAGACCGCCCAAGCAAGACCGCGCGTCCACGTGGAGAACGGCGAGTAACCCTGATGGGTGGAGAGACAACGGAACGAACCGTTCCGCACGTTGAACACCGCTTCCTGTGCCGTACGTCCCCGCTCGTCGTAGCGGTCCCTTCCGTCGCCGCGCGATACGTTGTAACGCGCCGTCGTGCGTGCATGCCGCAGAAGACGGTGGAACAAATTGATGCGTTCGTCATTTTCGCCCGGCAGGTATTGCCCGAGACGATGGGCGAGTGCGAGAGACCGGAGCGTCCGCATCGTGTCGATGAACAGCGAGTGCGGCCCGTTGAACGAGTGGATGTAGCCGTATCCGTCCTTCAGCTCCGTCCATCGCGCGGCCTGAACCGCGCCGCTGACCCGCAAGGCTGTGCGATAATACGCGATTTCCCATGGGAGGGCTTCGATCCGGCCGCGGGCTGCGAGGCGCAAGAGAATACCGTAGGTTCCCGCGATCTGAAAGCCGTGGTCATGGATGCCGGTGTGCACGAGATGCGGCACCATGTGCTCGAGCGTCCCTTTCTTCCCGCGCTCGAGGAATTCCTCCTCGCCGGTCGCTTCGTACTGCAGGAGCGCCGATCCGAAGAAAAACCCGAGTGTCCACTCGGTCCATCCGCATGGGCGGTACCTGCCCTCGACGGTCACGACGGGCGAACCCTGTGCGGGATCCCACCGTTCGAACTGGAGACGGAGTTTTCTTGCGGAAAGATCGAAAACGTACCCCACCGCGCCGGCGAGATCGGTCGGGCGGAGGTGCAGATCAATGTCGAGCATGGCGTGACCTCTCGGGTGAAGAGGGGAGGAATACACGCATCCCTTCGTTTACAATCTCCGGATATGGAGACCGCCGTCCACATGGATGACGGCCCCGGTCGTGAAGGGGAGCCTGCCGCCCAGTATCGCCAGGCAGACCGCGGCGACATCGTCGGGAGTCCCCCATCGCTTCGCGGGAACCACGCCTTCCGCGATGAGAGCGTCGTAGCGCTCGCGGACTCCCACCGTCATGTCGGTCGCGATGATGCCCGGCCTCAGTTCGCAGACCGAGATGCCGAACTCGGCAACCCGCAGTGCCCAGAGCGTGGATGCCATCGAAAGCCCCGCTTTGGAGACGCAGTACTCCCCCCGGTTGAGTGAAGCGGCCTCTGCCGAGATCGACGAAATATTCACGATGACGAACCCAGACGGTCCTCGTGGTTGCATCGTGCCACTCAACCAAAACCGTGCCGCCGCCTGCATGAGGAAAAAGGGACCGAGGAGATTCGTCTCCATGACACGTCGAAACGAAGAGGGCGTCGTTTCGAGGATATCACGGCGGACCGTGGGAGCCGCACCGGCATTGTTCACCAAGGCATCAATGCGGTCGTGCGCTTCCGCGACGGATTGTATGAGTGCCTCGCGCTCGTTATCCGATCCGACATCGGCTGCATGCGCCGTGAACTTCTGCGTCGGGGAGCGCCGCTCGGACCCGCAAAGGCGGAGGGTCTCTTCGGCGGCTTCCCTGTTCTCCCGGTAATTCACCGCAACCGACCACCCGTCCCTGGCCGCATGAACGGCGATCGCGCGGCCGATTCCCCGCGAAGCGCCCGTGACGAGGACGACCGGTGCGGCCACGTCCTGCGTCCTTCCTTTTTCGAGAGAATCGATCATGGTTTCATTACCCCTCGTGTGGAAAGGTCCGGTCCGGGGCTGATTGTGCGGGCAGGGAGAGTTTCATGGACCATGCGTTCCCTTGCGGGGTGCCTTCCCGCGATAGATATCGGCATAGTATGGATCCCGAGGGACACAGCCCGTCGGGGACTGACCGAGAGGATGGTCCTTCCTCCGCATCAAGTCCGTGCAAAAACCGACCGTCAAACATACACGGTCGGAGCGAAGTTTCCCGTTTCCCAAAGCGTCCCTGGCAAAATCCGGATAGGCGATCGCCCCCCTGCCGAGCGCCGCGATGGTCACGCGCCCGCGTCGGATGTTCCCCTCCGCCGCGTGAATGCACCATTGCCGGAGCCAACTGTAACCCGTCCCGACTACCGCCAATTCAGGGAAATGCCGTTGGACGGCGGCCGTCAAGCGGAAATGTCGGTCGACACCGACCAGGGGGTGTTCCGGCGAAAGGTAACCGCCTTCCGACGGCCGTTCGTACGGACGCCCGATGTGCGGATTCCAATAGGGGCATCCGAGCGTGACATTGACGAGACGAACGCCGGAACGCACGAGAATCTCGACGAGCCGAAGAGGTTCGTCCAGGTCTTCATGCAACGGGTTATCGGGATCCGTCCCGAAACCATCCACGTACGGGAGAGGAACAGGAACGGGGATGCCGACCGCTGTGACGGGGTGCGCCACAAAGGGGATACCGTCATAGACGCTGACACGCGAAGCAAGGAGAAGTCGATTGCCTGCCGCCGACCGGATCCCCTCGAGGATATTACGGATGAATCGTGTCCTATTCTCGAACGATCCGCCGTACGGTCCTTTTCTCCTGCGCGATGCGAGGAGTTCGGCCGCGAGATACCCATGGCACTGTTTGATATCCACGAAGTCGAATCCGGCTTCGGCAGCGAGGACGGCGGCTTCCACGAACCGTTCCTCGAGACGTTGCAGGTATTCGTCACCCGCCGTAGGCCAGTCCGGACCGACCGTCGCCCCGGTACCATCGCCCCTCAGGGTTCTCGCGTCGAGAGTCGGAGCGTGCATCGCGAGAATCGGTCGTTGCCAGCTGAAACGTCCCGAGTGGGTCAGTTGTAAACCGACGAGGAGGTCATGATCATCCCCGAAAGTCTCTCTATGCGCACGGCGTGTTTCGTCGACCAGCTGTCGAAACGCCCTTACCGTTCCCTTGTGGATCCACAACTGCCTGGGGTTCGCACGGCCCTCGGGGCAGACCGCCGTCGCTTCGCCCCAGATCAGCTTGGCACCGCCGCCCCCGAAACGGCGCCAGCGACGGAACGTCAACTCGCCGGGCGACCCGTCGGGTTCCGCGTCGCATCCTTCCATCGGGTGAATGCCGAGCCGGTTCCCGAGCGTCACACCTCCGATCTGTACGGGCTTGCGCACGGCCTCGAGCCGTTCTTCGAACGCAATGGCGAGGTTTCTTTCCGCAATGTCGTACTCGAGTTCTTCGAGGGATTTATACGTGAAGTACATCGCCACCGCTCACCATTCCGCCAAGGGATTTCACACGACGTATTCGTGCTCCGTGTGGGATTTTTCCGCCCGCCTCTTCCGACAGGGCAAGGGTCAGACGAGAAGCGAACCTTCGATCTGGAGAAGTCGTTTCTTTCGTTCCACCCCGCCTGCGTAACCGACCAGTTTCCCGTTTTCGCCGATCACGCGATGACAGGGAACGACGATCGGGAGAGGGTTTCGACCGAGGGCTTGTCCGACAGCGCGGGTTGCGCCGGGGTTTCCGATCATCTCGGCCACCGTACGATATGTCGCAGTCGTACCATACGGAATCGTGCGAATCGCCGTCCATACCTGCACCTGGAAAGCCGTCCCGTAGAGGTGCAGGCGAAAGGAGAACCGCCTCCGTCTTCCCGAAAAATACTCGTCCAATTCGCGTCGTGCCCGATCGTGCTTTCCCGATTCCTCCTTGATCGTCCAATTCCCCACATACTCCGTGAGGAAATGCTCCATTCCCGTTTCCCGCTCGCCCATATCGAACGCAATGGCGATGAATACCTGGCCCACGCTCAACAGGTGGAGCGTTCCCAAGGGGGACTCATGCCGGGATGCCGTCACCTCGACGAGGGTCGTACGATGGGACGCGGGTGACACGGGGTGAAAACGTTTTCGAAATCGAGAATCATTCGACAGAATCTACGGCATTTTCCTTTCCTGCAAAACAAAAGCTTCTCGAACGATGAGAAACGTTTCCCCGCAAGCACGATGGGATACCCCCCCGTCGGGTTTCACGGCCTTGGGAACCTCTCGACGAAGCTCGAGGCGATTCCTGCAACCCCTTTGTCGGTCTGCAGTTGAGGAGGCTAGTATACTTCCGATTCGAGCTGAAGCACCTTATGCGCGAGAGCGATATCGAGAAGTGCGAATACCGCTCCCCCTGTAGCGGCGATGATACCCGCGATGAAAACGCTGACCGCCACGAAAGCGATTTTCACGCCGAAGAAAACCGTCACACCGAGTACGAGCGAGCTGAGCAGGTAGCAGCTCACGCCGATCCAGAAACAGATCAGCGAACGACGCAGGTGATTGGCGCGGACGAGAAGCGAAGGGATCTGCCTCATCACGCTTTCGAAACGAACCGCATCGATGTATTCGCGTTCGATGCTTTCCGGGTCGGACAGGCGTTTGCGTTTTTCATCGTTGAGCAGCCGGATGCGGTTGATAACGACGGAGTACCTGTTGTTCAGGCCGAGGAGAAGCAAACCGCACGCGGAAATCATCAAAGCGGGAGTGAGGATAGCCTGGATGGTTTGCAGTGCGGCGGGCGTTGTGAATTCTTGAATATCCATGCCCCAATATACGCATCCACGGATCCTCTTGCGAAAGTGTCCATGCTGCGATTCGACTGGTTATGGACGTTCATTCACACCTCGAAAGCGGGGAATATTTTTCTGCAGCGTTCATGCACGTTATTTTCCAAGAGACGGACGACTCTCCTTCTATCTCATATCCCCCTTCCATGCCGCGTTTTCTCGTCCTCCGATTGAGTTCCATGGGCGACGTCATCCTCACGACACCATTCATCCGATCGCTCCGGCGGGCGTTCCCCGAGAGTGAGATCGATTTCGTCACCCGGAAAGAATACGCCGAACTTCTCCTTCACCACCCTTCGGTCTCGCATGTGGTCGGGATAGACGTATCGCGAGGTATCAGGGAGTTGCTGGCGGTGAACCGCAGATTCCGAAATGCGCCGTACGATTTCGTGTATGATCTCCACGACTCCGCGAGGACTCGGGTGCTGAGGTACAGAGCGGGTAAATACCTGCGTGTCGTCCGAAAAAACAGGATCCGCCGCTTCCTGCTCGTACGATTCGGCATCCCGATGCCGCCCGGCATTCCCTCGGTCCCGCTCCGTTACCTGGCGACCGCTACCGCCGAGGGTGTACAACCGGATGCACAAGGACCGGAGGTATTCGTCCCGCAGGACATCCGAGACGACACGCATCGCCGTGTGTCTGCCATGCTCCCGAAGGGAGGATCGCCCATCGTCGGCATTTGCCCCGGGGCGAAACACGAAACGAAGCGATGGCCTGTTGAATATTTCTCTCGCATCCAGCAACGGCTTGCGGGGGTCGGTGCCCGCATCCTCCTCTTCGGCGGGCCGGACGAGGCGGCTCTGTGCCGCTCGCTGTGGGGAAATGCAACAGAAAGCACAGTGGATCTATGCGGCACACTCACCCTCCTTGAGACGGCGGCAGCGATGGATCTCTGCGATGTCATCGTGGCGAACGACTCGGGCCTCATGCATCTCGCCTCGGCCCGTATGCGACCGGTGGTCGCGTTGTTCGGCTGCACTGTCCGGGCATTCGGGTTTTTCCCTTACAACACAACCGCCGTGGTGCACGAGGTGGAAGGGCTTCCCTGCAGGCCATGTTCCCACATCGGCCGCATGCGATGCCCGAAGAAACATTTCCGCTGTATGAAGGAGATCGATCCGGCGGATGTATTCACGTCGGTCCTCCGTTTCCTCCCTCCCCCGCCGTGGGGAGGCCGATGATGTGCCGGGTGGGACGCCGTTTCATCGGATTAGCGAGGTCGTTTTGCCGCTGTTCGACGATTTGATACTTTGACCACAAACTCCATTCCCCAACGGCCCATGCCGTTCGCCGAAGATCCCCCGAACACCCACAACTAGATCGGAGTACCTCTATGAAACTCAGGAAGGAAGACGCGCTCGAGTATCATCGCTCGGGGCGGAAAGGCAAAATCGAAGTCGTCACGACGAAACCGTGCATCACCCAGCGTGATCTCTCGCTCGCTTACACGCCGGGTGTCGCGGAACCTTGTCGCGAGATACACAAGAACGAGGACCTCGTGTTCGAGTACACGGCGAAAGGAAATCTCGTCGCCGTCATCTCGGACGGCACCGCTGTATTGGGCCTCGGGGATATCGGCCCGCTCGCGGGCAAACCGGTCATGGAAGGGAAAGGCGTTCTCTTCAAGACATTCGCGGACATCGACGTGTTCGACATCGAGCTCGGGTCGAAGGATGTGAAGGAGATCATCCGTGTCTGCCAGATTCTCGAACCGACATTCGGCGGGATCAACCTCGAGGATATCAAGGCACCGGAATGTTTCTACATCGAAGATGAGCTCAAGCGGACGCTCAAGATCCCCGTCTTCCACGACGACCAACACGGGACGGCCATCATCAGCGGGGCGGCGTTGCTCAACGCCGTCGAACTCGTCGGCAAGAAGCTCGACGAAGTGAAAGTGGTGTTCAACGGCGCAGGTGCGGGCGGAATCGCATGCGCCAAGTTCTATATCAGCCTCGGCATCAAGAAAGAAAACCTGATCATCTGCGACACGAAGGGCGTCATCTACAAAGGCCGCAAGGAGAACATGAACGAGTTCAAGGAGGAACTCGCGGCCGACACGCCCGCCCGAACCCTCGCCGAAGCCCTCGTCGGTGCGGACATTTTCGTCGGGCTCTCTATCGGAAACATTCTCACGCAGGACATGGTTCGATCGATGGCGCCGAACCCCATCATATTCGCGATGGCAAACCCCGACCCGGAGATCACGTACGAAGACGCCATCGCCGCGCGATCCGACGTGATCATGGCGACGGGACGTTCGGATTACCCGAACCAAGTGAACAACGTTCTCGGGTTCCCCTTCATTTTCCGGGGGGCGCTCGATGTGCGCGCCACCGCCATCAACGAGGAGATGAAGAAGGCAGCGGCGTTCGCCCTCGCCCGACTCGCCCGCGAGGAAGTACCGGACAGCGTCAAGCGCGCATACGGCGTGACCGACATGAGCTTCGGCCGCGAGTATATCATCCCGAAGCCGTTCGACCCGCGTGTCTTGACGTGGGTCGCTCCCGCCGTTGCGAAAGCCGCGATAGACACGGGTGTCGCGCGCCTTCCGATCACCGATTTCGACGAGTACCGGAGAAACCTCGATATCCGGATGGGACGGGCGCACATCATCATGACACCCATTTACGAGAAAGCGAAGAAACAGCCGAGGCGGGTCGTTCTGCCGGAAGGAGACGAACCACGCATTATCCGCGCCGCCGAGCTCGCGGTGGAGGAAGGCATCGCGCAACCCATTCTCATCGGGTCGGAAAAGACCATCCGCCGCGTCGCGGAGGAACACGGACTCGAACTCAACGGCATCACGATCGTCGATCCGAAAACGTACGAAAAGACCGATCAATACATCGAAGAGTACTACCGGCTCCGCCAACGCAAGGGTGTGACCCTCGCATATGCCCGCCAACACATCCGCACCTTGAGGAATTACTTCGGTGCCATGATGCTCCACATGGAGGACGCGGACGGCATGATTTCCGGGTACACGTCACATTACCCCGACACGATTCGGCCCGCTCTCCAAATCATCGGCCGTGACCCGCGTTACAAGTACGTGTCCGGGCTCTACATCCTCTCGTTCAAAAAGCAGACGTATTTCCTCGCGGACACGACGGTCAACATCGAGCCGTCAGCGGAGACGCTGGCGGACATCGCGTGCCAGGCGGCCGAATTCACGCTGAATTTCGACATCACGCCCCGTGTCGCGATGCTCTCCTACAGCAATTTCGGCAGCAACCGAGAAGAGTCGCCGATGAAAGTCCGCGCCGCGCTGGACATCGTCCGGAAGCGGTGTCCCGATCTCATCATCGACGGCGAAATGCAAGCCGACACGGCCGTCGTGCCGGAAATCATCGCCGAGACTTTCCCTTTCAGCGTCCTCAAGGGCGGCGCGAATGTCCTCATCTTCCCGGACCTCAATTCGGGCAACATCGCATACAAGTTGCTCTGCCGACTCGGCGGGGCCGTACCCATCGGCCCGATGCTTCTCGGCATGGGGAAAGCCGTTCACGTCATCCAACGCGGCTCGGAGGTCGGTCAGATCCTCGACATGATCGCTCTCACCGTCGTGGATGCGATCCGGAAAGGATCCTGACACGCGATCCGACGGATGAACGGAAAACGCGGCACCGCCCTACGGGGCTGTGCCGCGTTTCGTTTCGTTCCGCGTGCGTGAAACGCGTTGCTCGGAAGGCGGAGCAGGAAGGAAAAGCCCGGCCCGGAAGTTCAGAGTTTCTCCGAGACGAGTTTCGCTTGGGTAAACAGGAGGAGGTAATCCCGGCCGCCCGCTTTCGAGTCCGTCCCGCTCATGTTGAACCCGCCGAAGGGGTGACCCCCGACGAGGGCGCCCGTACACTTGCGGTTGAAGTACAAGTTCCCCACATGGAAGTCCCTCCGGGCACGTTCGAGGTGCTCGCGGTTCTTCGAGTACACGGAACCGGTCAAGCCGTAGATCGTGTCGTTCGCGATCGCCAGTGCCTCGTCGAAGTTCTTCGCCTTGATGACGGCGAGAACGGGCCCGAAAATCTCTTCCTGCGCGATCGTGTCTCGGGGCTTGACATCGGTGATGATGGTGGGTTGGACGAACCAGCCCGGACCGTCCGCCGGACCTCCTCCGTGGACGATATTCCCCCCCTCGCGCACCGCGATGTCGATATAGGACATGATGGTCTGTTTCGATCTCTCATTGATGACGGGGCCCATCGGTGCGTTCTCCTCCGGCGATCCCACGACGAGTTTCCCCGCTTCTTCCAGAAGACGGTCGAGGAAGCGTCGGTAGACCGCCGCATGAACGATGACACGGCTGCACGCCGAGCACTTCTGCCCCTGATAGCCGAAGGCGGATACGATCGTACCCTTGACGGCGGCCTCGAGATCGCAGTCGTCGTCGACGATGATCGCATCTTTCCCCCCCATCTCCGCGATGACGCGCTTGATCCAGATCTGCCCCGCCGCCCGCTTCGCCGCCAATTCGTTGATATGGAGACCGACTTCCATCGAACCGGTGAAGGCGATGAAGCGGATCTTCGGGTGCCCGACGAGGTAATCGCCCACGGACGAGCCGGGCCCCGGAATGAAATTCACGACACCGGCAGGGAGCCCCGCTTCCTCGAGGATTTCCATCAGGAGGTATGCCATCATCGGTGAATCGGAAGAGGGCTTCAACAGGACCGTGTTCCCGGCGACGAGCGAAGCCGTCGTCATCCCGGCCATGATGGCGAACGGGAAATTCCACGGCGGGATGACGAGCCCGACGCCGAGAGGGATGTAGGTCAGCTGATTCCTCTCGCCGGCAACGGGCGTCAGGGGTTGTGGACCGGATAGCCGAAGCATTTCCCGGCCGTAGAACTCGAGGAAATCGATGGCCTCGGCGGTGTCCGCGTCGGCCTCCGTGTAATTTTTCCCGACTTCCTTGATCATCCACGCATTGATCTCGAAACGCCGGCGCCGCATGATACGCGCCGCTGTGAAGAGGAACGAGGCGCGTTCCTTGGCGGGAACGTGTTTCCACCGCTCGAACGCTTTCAGCGCGGCTTCGAGCGCCCGTTCCGCCAGATGGGTATCCGCCTTTGCGAACCGGGCGACTGTCTCGGCCGTGTTCGCGGGATTCAAGGACACGATGGTGTCCGTCGTGCGGATTTTCTTCCCCCCGATGATGAGGGGATACGTTTTCCCGAGCTTCGGACGAATGCGGCTCAACGCTTCCTTCTGTTTTCGGACATTCGCCGGTTTCGAGAAATCCGTGATCGGTTCGTTTTTAAATGCCATCGGCATAGAGGCCCTCTTCTCTTGTGTATGGGAATGGTCTCGTGTGACGTCCCTGTACGTTTCGTGTTCCGCACCCTCCCCTTGCCCGTTATCGCTACGACGATAAAGACGACCGCGTATCGGGGTGCGAGAGGGCAAGGCCCTGCTCAGAGTCTGAGTTTGATGCGCATCTGCCCTTGCATGATGATGGATGCGACGCTGTCGAGTTTCACCGTGATGGTCTCGAGACGGCGCGCGAGCGTCGTGTCGGTCACTATCGAGTGGTACACGCCGCGGCTCCGACGGACATCCGACACGATGCCGTCCACATCGGCAAGGAGGGAATCCGCGCGCTCGGCGAGCTTTTCGACCTTGTCGATTCCGGATGAAAGGCGGGGATAGAGTTCGTCGACGGCCTGCGCCCCCCGACGCGAAAGCCGCGCCACGTTCTCGGCCGTCTCATCGATGTTGCCGCGGTTCCGGACGAGCATGGCGTCGAGCTCGCGCGATGCGGTGCGGAGGTGCTCGACGCTCTCTCGAAGCGCACCGATGAGCGCCGTATCGCCGACGATGGTGTTCGTGTGGTCCAGGAAGTCTCCCGATTTCCGCGCCAAGCTGTCGACCCGCTCGCGAAGATCGCCCAGCATGCCGAGGGCGCCCGCGATGTCGGGATCGACACGGCCGGGAAGCACTCTGTGCGGGTCGTGCGGGACCGGGCTTTTCCCCTGCTCGATGTCCACCTTTTTCCCTCCCATGAGCTCGAGCATCCGGATGACGGGAACGGCATCGCTCGCGATCGTGTAGCGTTCGTCGATTTCCGCCTCGACGAGCACGGTCTCCCCTTCGATTTCCACCGAATGGACTGCACCGATTTTCACACCGTTCAGTGTCACGGGATCGTTCTCCTGCAGACCTCCGCTCGCTTCGAAGCGCATCCGGATCATATGCGTCGTCTTCGTCAGGCTCAAGCCCTTGAAATAGGAGATCCCGCCGAGAAGAATCGCAATTCCCACAATGACGGTGATACCGACTTTGATTTCCCGTTTGCGCTGTTCTTCCATATCCTTCACTCCTTGGCGACCGACGTCGCTGGATTCGTGGCCTCTCGTTCTGAAACCCTTCAGAGTGCGGCGCGGTGGGATGGTCGGACCCATGGGGAAACGGCTTGCAGGCTCCGCACTGCGTTCAATCAACGAAAGTACGAAACAAGCCACGAAGGCTCAACACCTCTCCGTGGCGTCTCCTCCAGCGCCGAATAGGGCATCGAGCGGGTTAGCCCGTTTACCGGTTCTTCGGGCATAGCGCTCGTGCAGTTCCAGGAGCCGTCTCTTGGCAAGGCGGTCGAGCTCTTCCTCGTCGCGGTCTCTTTTCACCAGCATCGTGAATTCTTCCTGTTCCTCTCGGGACATTTTCGCCGCGTATTCCTTCAATTCCGACACGATGCGGTGCTGTTCGGCATACGTCATTTCGTTCGTATCGTTCGTCATGATTTCCTCCACCGTATACGCCGTCGAGCGGCAGGCGGTTCACATGCGCCTCAAGCGGGGGTCGAACGCGTCTCTCAGTCCGTCCCCGATGAGATTGAAACACACGACGGTCGCGACGATCGCCAATCCCGGGAACGTCGAGATCCACCATGCCGCCGCCAAATAGTCTTTCCCCTCGTAAATGATGTTTCCCCAGCTCGCCGTCGGCGGCTGGACGCCGAGGTTGAGAAAACTCAACGCCGCCTCGACGAGGATCATCCCGCCGATCCGCAAGGTCGCGTTGACGATGACGGGGGTCATGACGTTCGGGAGAATGTGGCGGAAGATGATGCGGAAATGGCTGAGTCCCGCCGCGTGGGCGGCCAGGATGAACTCCTGTCCCTTCAACGCCAGGACTTCTCCCCGGACGAGACGCGCGACGCCCATCCATGAAGTGAATCCGAGGACGAGCACGACGAGGAAAATCCTCGGGACGGTCATCGTATCGAAGAGGGAAACGGTGATCAGGATGAGGAAAAGGGAAGGGAAGGCGAGCAGGATGTCCACCGTCCGCATGGAAATGCTGTCGATGAAACGACCGAAATAGCCCGCGGTAAGCCCGATGAAGGTCCCGAGTGTGATGGAAAGGAAAACGGCGATACACCCAATGGAAAGCGAGATTCGGGAACCGAAAACCATCCGCGAGAGAATGTCGCGCCCGTAACTGTCCGTCCCGAGGACGAAGAGGCGCGTGGTTGCGAATTCCTTGGGGTCCGTGCTCACCAGCTGTGCGATGGGAACGCGCAGGAGTTCCGTCCTCTGCGTGGCGACGACGTTCGAACCCTCGACGTGGAAGGCGTCCACGAAAATGAGCCTGCGCGTGGGATCCTCGACCAGAGCGGTGTTGATCCGGACGAGGGACTTCAGCAGATCTCCGTGAGTTCCCTTCGCCCGCTCCGGTGCAAACGGAACCGTGTGAATGCGCGGTTCGCGAAGCACCAGTGCTGTGAGACGGGTGAACGGCGGGCGGAACTGGGTGGTCAACCCGTCCTGAAACGTGTTCGGGTTGTAGGGTGTGACGAGCGGCGCGAGAATCGCGATGTTGTAGAGGACGAACAGGAACAGCGTTCCGCCGCGGGCTACGGGATCGTTCCGGAATCGTTGATAGGATATTTCCCACGTACTCATACCTTCCCCGTCGCGTTCCCCCGCCGCGGACGAAGCGCTCCATGCCGATATCCCCGCGATGAGGAATGGGAGGACGACGGCATAAACCGCTGCAATCCAAAACTCGAGAACCTCGAGGCTGAAGACGATCTTCGCCGCCTCGGGTTCCACGATCAACAGCCACGCGGTGAGGAGCAGGGAAGCAATCCCGTTCACGATCTTCCCGGCATTCCCTGCCAGAACGGCGATCGATAGGAGAAACAGCGCGAGGTAGACGCATCCCGCGCGGTATTGTCCATTTCGGAAATGCCGGAGGCCGGGAACAACGTCCCCGGGGTGGATGCGCAGGTGCCGCAGAGCACTCATCCCTCCCCCCCCAGTCGTATGCGCGGATCGATGAGGGCGTAGAGAATGTCCGCGAGAAGGTTGCCGGCGATCACCATGGTGCCGGACACCAGCGTCGTCGCGATGATCATGGGGTAATCGCGCGTGAAGATGGCGTCCACCGTCATCTTCCCCATGCCGGGCCACGCGAATACCGTCTCGACGATCACCGCCCCTCCGAGCAGGAAAGGGAAGGAAAGCCCGAAAAGAGTTACGACCGGGATGAGGGCGTTCCGGAGGGCATGTTTGCCGATGACGGAAATTTCCCCGAGACCTTTCGCCCGCGCTGTGCGGATATAATCCTGCTGGATGACGTCGAGCATGCTCCCGCGCACGTATCGTGCCGTCGCGGCGGCAGATGCGACGCCCAACACGACGACGGGCAGGACGAGATGCTGGAGGACATCGAGGATGTACTCGTACCATGGAAGGTACTCGGCGAGAGGCGACTTGCAGCCCGAGGCAGGAAAAATCGGGATCGCGAGCGAAAACGCGAAAATCAACATCAAGCCCAACCAGAACTCCGGCATGGAATACATGAACAGCGCGATCGTGTTCACCCAACGATCGAACCGCGTCCCCCTCCGGAGCGCCGTGAAAATCCCGATGGCAATCCCCATGAGGAAATTGACCGCCAGGGCCGAACCGGACAGCAAGAGCGTCCGCGGAACGGCCTCGGCGAGAAGGTCGGAGACCGGCGCGTTCTTCGTGAACGAAAAACCGAAATCCCCGGTCGCGACTTGTTTCAGCCACCGGAAATATTGGATATGAAGAGGTTGATCGAGCCCCAGCGCCGTTTTCAAATTCTGCGCATACGAGGGGTCTGCATCCCTGTCGATGAAGAGCGCCGTCGGGTCACCCGGCGCCAGGTGGACGATGATGAACGTGACCGTGACGAGACCGAACAGCAGGGGAATCGCCGATGCGATACGCCGGAGAATGTACCGCATGACGGCCTAGCGCTTCGAAAGGGGGAAAGAGCCTACTCAGTCCATCGAGTACGAGGAGCGCGGGTCCCCGATTTTCCACTTCCCGATCCCCTCGAGAACGCCGAGGGTAGAGATATTCGTCTGTTTCAGCCTTCGATTCACGCCGACGATGTCCTTTATCCAGTACATGAACGTGAACGGCTGTTCCTGGTGAAGGATCGCCTGCAATTCCTTCCAGTAATACGCGGCTTTCTCCTCGTCGATGGCGTTCATACCGAGATTGATCAGTTCTTTCACGCGATCGTTCTGAAAGCCTGCGCTGTTGAAGGGGTTATCGATGCTTCCCCACCGGTCTGCGGGGTCGATCGAGAGGCTGACGTTGTATCCGGCGAGAACGGCGTCATAGTCCTTCGTGTTCATCTTCTCGTACAGCACGGTCGCTTCGAGAGGCACGAGATGCACGACGATGCCCACCTGCTTGAGATTCTCCTGGATAACCGTCGCCGCATACGCCCGGCGCGCATTCCCCACATTGTAGAGGAGGGAGAACTCGAATTTCACGCCGTTGCGGTCGAGAACGCCGTCCCCGTCCGTGTCCTGCCAGCCCGCCTGGCGGAGCAGACTCCTCGCCTGTTCGGGGCTGTACGGGTAAGGGCGGAGGTTCGTGTTGATCGCCCAGCGGAACATCGGGGAGATATCACCGACCGCCAGCTCGCCGTACTTGCCGAGCTTGGCGTCGAGGATGGATTTCCGGTCGATCGCATACGTCAGTGCCTGCCTCACGCGGGTCTCGCCGAACAAGCGATGCGGCCGAATGGTTTTTCCTCCGCTCTTCCGATACTCCTGGAAATCGATATTGGCCCACGCGATGTACTCGTACTGCCTGGGGGGAAGGGTTTCAAGCCGGATCTCACGGTAGCTCTCCTTGAGATCATCGACGTCTTCGGGCTGGACGGGCCACATCAAATCGATCGTACCTTTCTTCAATTCCATCAGGCGCGTCTGTGGTTCCGTAATGATGCGGAAAATCACCCCGTCAAGGATTGCAGGTCCGGGGTACGTGCATTTCGGGTTGGAGGCGAACACGATCTCCTGATGCCTGGTCCAACGCTCGAAACGGTAAGGCCCGCCGCTCAGTGGTTTCAAATTCGCGGGGTGCTGACGAATCGACCTCGGCTCGATGTCCTTGAAAACATACTTCGGCAAGGGGGGAATCGTGAGGTAGAACAACTGGTTGGGATGCCCACGGCGGAAATGGAACAGCATGGTACTGTCGTCGAGGATCTCGATGCTCTTGTCCAGATCGAATTTCCCGTTCGTGAAAATCATGTCGTCGACATAGTGTTTCTGCGGACTCGCCACACTCGGGTCGCCCAGGAGTTCGTACGTGAACTTGACGTCCTGCGGTGAAACGATGAGGCCGTTTTCCCACCGGACATCCCTCCGGAGAACCAGTTTGATCGCACGACCGCTGTCGAGCATTTCCCAACGTTTCACGAGACCGGGCTTATAAATGAGGCGTCCCCTCGCGAGATCGAACGTGAGGTCGAACATCTGGGGGTACAAGCAGTACTGGACTTCCGATGAAACCGTAGACGTCGTCAGGATGGGATTGAAATTCTCGACGTCGGCGGAGAGAGCGACGATAGCGGTGTTCTCGAGGCCGCCCCCGGATTTCCCGCAGGAGTGAAAGGCGAACGCGAGCAAAGCGAAAACGACGAGCGTCATCGGTACTCGTAGATTCATGGCGACCTCCGAATGGAAGTGTCGGACTTATGTTTTAGGGGATGCGAACGAATCGAGGGAATCCGTCGAAACGTGTGCCTCTCTCGTAAGATTTGGAAAAGAACGGTGAAAATCAACCGTTCGTCAGCGGTCGAGGCGAGTCGTCCTTTCCCTCGCGATCTCCGGACACCCGGCCGCATTAAGGATGAACGGACAGGCGGAAAAGTTACTCGAAATCGTGCTCGAACCAATCGATCATGGGGTCCGATTTCTCTTCCGCTTCCGCCTTCTTCTCGATGATGCTCTTCAAACGCTCTGCGAACGCTTTCGCGGAGTCGTAGCCGTAGTGCTTGAGCAGGTAATTCAAGGCGATCACCTCGGAAATCACCGTGACATTCTTGCCGGGGAAAATCGGCAACCGGACGAGGGGGATGGGAACGTCGAGAATGGTCACTTCGTCCGAGTCGAGCCCCGTACGCGTGTATTCGGCTCCTTCATCCCACTCCTCGAGAACGACGACGACCTCGATCCGCTTCTGGAAGCGAATGGCACGGATGCCGAAAATGCTCTGGATATCGATCAACCCCAAGCCGCGGACTTCCATGAAGTGCTTGACGAGGGAACTCCCCGAGCCCATGAGGATGCCCTCGCCTTTCCGGATCACCATGACGATGTCGTCTGCCACGAGCCGATGGCCGCGTTCGACCAGGTCCAGTGCGATCTCGCTCTTGCCGATGCCCGAGCGGCCGACGAACAGGACGCCGATTCCGTAGACATCGACGAATGCTCCATGGATTACGGTTTTCGGGGCGAATTGATCGTCGAGGAAATCGCCGAGGAAATACACGGCTTTCGTGGTTTCGTGCTTGGTGGAAAAAATGGGGACGCCGTGCTCGGTGGCGATGGCGACGAGGTTTTCCTCCAATACATTCCCCGCTGTGATGATGATACAGGGGAGAGGGAAATCGAACAGGCGTCGGAATGCCGCTTCGCGTTGCTTCGGCGGGAGGGATTGCAGGTAATGGATTTCGGTGTTGCCCATGACCTGCACGCGGTGATAGGTGAAGAGATCGACGTAACCGGCGAGGGCCAATCCCGGCCGGTGCAGGTTCTTATCGGTGATTTCGCGCTTGCTCTTCTCGAGACCGTTGACGGAACGGAGGGAAAGCCGGACGCGGTTTTTCTCGTACAGTGTCCGAACGGGGATGCTCTTCTTCGAGATTCGCTTCAGGTCCTCGAACACCTTGTCGGCCTTGTACTTCATCGGGACGTCTCCGAAAAAAGAGAACGGGCGGGACCATCTTCCCGCCCGTAATGTACACACGCCGCGTCCGCTGCAGCAAGCATTCATTTACTCCGCCGCTTGTCCTTGTACTTGAGCAGCTGGCGCTCGAGCTTGAGCACCGCGTTATCGATGGATTTATAGAAATTGTCGGATTTCTCTATGGCGACAAGATTCGTTCCGTACACCGAGAGACTGATTTCGGCGATTTTCACCGAATCCCTCGTTTTTTCATAGCGCAATATGATGTTCCCGTCCACAATGCCGTCGTAATATTTTTTCAGGGTGGAAACCTGCGAGAGAGCATACGCCTTGAGACCGTTGTGGGCTTTGAAATGCCGGGCGGTGAATCGGACGTTCATGGCTATACTCCTTCCGTGGAACTGGGATGATTTTATGCCCGCGGGTGCGCCGTCACGTACACCCGCTTCAGGTGTTCGATGGAAACATGGGTGTAGATCTGCGTCGTCGACAGGCTCTCGTGGCCGAGCAATTCCCGGACGGCTTCGAGGTCCGCCCCTCGGTCGAGCATGTGCGTGGCGAAAGCATGACGGAGAACATGCGGGCTGCATTTCGTCTGCGCGTCGAGGCGGGACAAGCACCCATGAACGATGTCGTGGACCGACCGCGCGGAGAGACGCGTGCCGCGCTTGTTGAGAAACACGGCATGGGGGTCGCGCCCTTTCCCTGCGAAGAAAGCCTCGACGGCTTCAAACCAGCATAGGAGGGCCGAGCGGGCCTTCGCCCCGATCGGGACAAGGCGTTCTTTCCTGCGCTTGCCCTGGACCCGCACCATTCCCGTCCCAAGGTTCACGCGGTCCCTGTTCAGCGAGACGAGTTCGGCCAAGCGGATGCCGGTCGCGTAGAACAGCTCGAGGATGGCCGCCTCCCGTGCCCCCTCGAACGTGGAACGGTCCAACCCGTCGAGGAGTACGGAGAGAGACACCGCCTCGACGGTGGGGGGGAGCCGCTTCTCGAATTTTACGGCGCGCAGATTCGCGGCCGGGTCCGCCTGGATGATGCCCCGGCGTGCGGCGAAGGCAAAACACGACCTGATGGCCGTCTGCTTCCGCGCAATGCTCCGTCTCGACAAGCCGCGTTCGACAAGGTGGCCAAGATAGTCCCGGATCGTCTCCCGGTCGACGGCCGATACGTCCCCGGAATCCGGTCTCTTCTCCAACCAGGAGGCGAACTGCAGCAAGTCTCTCCGATAGCTCCGTATCGTGTGCGGAGATGCATTCCTCTCATCGGAGAGGTATGCGAGAAAGCGATGGACGAGGGCGCGCATACAGGCCGTAATCAGGCCGCCTCTTGTATCAGATCGTACGGTTCAAGGTCGAGCGTGAACTCTTCCTTGCACGTCGGGCACCGAAGGAATTCGCCTTTCTTTTGGGTGAACTTGTGTATAAGATAGTCATTTCCGCACTTCGGGCAAGCTTTCGCAATGGGCCGGTCCCAGGAGACGAAATTGCACTCCGGGTAGCGTGTACATCCGTAGAACGTCCTGCGCGATTTCGAGCGGCGTTCGATGATCTCGCCCTCGTCGCAAACGGGACAGCGGATACCGAGCGTCAGCGGCCTGGTAAACGTACAGGCAGGGTAGTTGGTGCAACCGATGAATTTGCCGAAACGGCTCTGTTTCAGGATGAGAGCGTTGCCGCATTCGGGGCACGGCTCGTGGAGCTTTTTCTCTTCGGACTCGTCCGGGAGCGGCTTCGTGTGCTTGCATTTGGGGTAACCGGTGCAGGCAATGAATTTCCCGTTCCTCCCCCACCGGATAACCATCGGCCGCCCGCATTTCTCGCAGAGGATGTCGGTTTCCTCCGTCAATCGCGCCTCGTCGGGCGCGACGCTCTCGATCAGGCGCATGAAGGGCTCGTAGAAATCCTTCATGACTGCAAGGTACGTCGACCCTCCCGAGGCGATCGTATCGAGCTCTTCTTCCATTCGGGCTGTGAATTCGGTGTTGAACAGGGAGGAGAAGTATCGCTGGAGGAGGGTGTTCACGTCGAGGCCGAGCTGGGTCGCGAATAACCGCCGGTCTTTCTGTTCGACGTAACCCCGCTCCTGGATCGTGCTGACGATCAACGCGTACGTACTGGGGCGTCCGATACCCTTCGCTTCCAATTCCCGGACGAGGCTGCTCTCGGTATAGCGCGGGGGCGGTTTCGTGAAATGTTGATGCGGGTCGATGGAAACAGGCTCCACAGCGTCGCCCTCGGCGAGACCTTCCGGGATGACGGCTTCTTCCTCCTCCTTTTCGCCGTTTCCCGCTTCCGCGTCGAAGTCGTCGTACACTTGGAGATAGCCGCGGTACGTGTACGTCGTCCCGACACCGCGGAACTGGTACGGTCCGCCCCCGACGATGACGGTCGTCTGTTCCAGCCGCGCCGATTCCATCTGGCTCGCGACGAACCGCTTCCATATCAACTCGTACAGCGCATACTGTTCCGGGCTCAGGAAAGGACGCACCTTCTGGGGCGTCAACTCCATCGAAGTGGGCCGAATGGCCTCGTGGGCGTCCTGAGCCGTCGCCCGGATCTTGAAAGAGCGCGGAGCGGATGGCAGGGCGTCGGAACCGTAGGTTTTCTCGATATGCGCACGCACGGCGGCGAGGGCTTCCGTGCTCACGCGCGTGGAGTCCGTGCGCATGTACGTGATGAGGCCGACGGACCCCTCGTCCCCGATCTCGATCCCTTCATAGAGTTGCTGGGCGATGAACATCGTCCTCTTCGCGGAGAAGCGGAGACGATTGGACGCTTCCTGTTGGAGGGAACTCGTAATGAAGGGGGGAGCCGGGGCACGCGTCAGATCTTTCTTCTGGACGTCGAGAATGCGGTAACGCTCCCTTTTAAGGGCTTCTACGATCTGTTCTGCCGCCGCCTGATCGGGGAGATCCGGTTCCTCCCCATCGATTTTCACCAGCTTTGCGTGGAATTCTCCGTCACCCGGTTTGCGGAACTCGCCCGTGACAGACCAGTACTCCCGAACGACGAAATCGGCGATTTCCTTCTCGCGTTCACAAATGAATCGGAGCGCGACAGATTGGACTCGTCCCGCACTGAGCCCCTTGTACATGGTCCGCCAGAGAAAGGGGCTGACCTTGTAACCGACCAGACGGTCCATGACGCGGCGTGCCTGCTGGGCCTGCACGAGCCGCTCATCGATGCCGCGGGGATTGGCCATGGCTTCCTTTACCCCGCTGCGGGTGATCTCGGTGAACAGCACCCGGTGGATCGGCCGTCCGTCCGAGGCCTTCGCGATCTCCGTCGCGATGTGGTGAGCGATGGCTTCGCCCTCGCGGTCGGGGTCCGTCGCAATGTACACGGCCTGGACCTTCCGCGCTCGCGCCTGCAATTCCTTGATGATCTTGTGTTTTCCCCGAATGATGACATAGCGCGGCTCGAAGCCGTTCTCGACATCGACGCCCAGTTCGTTGGTCGGGAGGTTTTTGATGTGGCCGAGCGTCGCTTCGACTGCGAAATCTCTGCCCAGGTACTTATGGATGGTCTTCGCCTTGGAAGGCGACTCGACGATGACGAGGGATTTTGCCATGGGAAGTGGTCGTTTCCTGTTTTTCTCGAACGGCCGCGATGCATCCCTCTCGCGGCGTTTGCCTGCGCGCGGGCAGGAGCCCGTCGGTGGGTACCGCCGGGATCGTGTTCAGTGGATGGTGTCCTTGCTGTTCAGCATGAGCCGGCTTCCGCTCCGGTCGGAATCGTCGTAATCGAACAGGATCGACGCCGCGATGGTTTTGATTTCCGGAACGCCGACACGCCGGAAACCCGCCATCATGATGCGGTCGATGGCGAGTTCCACGTCCATGTCGTCGAGCAATCCGAGTTCTCGGAGTTGGATGAGGTACCCGTGTGCCTCGGGCGTGATCACGCTCCTCTCCGACTCGTGGAGAATGCGATGCGAATGCGTCCCCGCCCCCTTCTCGTCGGTGAGGATATTTTCCCCAAGGTTGATTTTATCCAACAACCAACTGAAAGCGGTGCTGATCTCGTTCTGGGTGTATCCACGGTCCGCAAGCGCACTCAGGTCGATTTCCCCGAGCCGCTTGTCATCCCGCATCTCGTGGATGAGGTAGACGATGATGTCGATGATTTTTTCCTGCATGATTCCGGAACCGCTTCACAGACGCGTAAAATCTAGATGTTGTCCGAAGGAATGTCAAGTCACCCGGGCGTCCTCCGCCGGCGAAGGGATTTTCGGACATACAACTCTTCTTTTTGCTTCATGGCCCTGCGCGACGGTTCCGTACGGTCGTCGTACCCGCAGGCATGGAGCGTCCCGTGCACGACGAGGCGGGTCATTTCCTCACGGATGCTCACGCCGTATTCCCGCGCCTGAACCCGAGCCGTGTCGATACTGATATACACCTCCGCTTCGATACGCCCTCCCTCCTCGAGCGGAAATGTCATGACGTCCGTCGGGCCGTCCTCGTTGAAGAACCGGCGGTGGAGCGCGGCGATGAATGCGTCGTCGACCACGATGATGTCCACCCGCGCACGCGTTTTCTTTTCCCCGCGCAGGACGGTCCTGCATGCGGAAATGAGACTCTGCCCCCCGATCGAACCGGCCGGCGCAGCGAATGCGACGCACACCTTCACGGGCGTCGAGGGTCGCGGGGCGCGGTGTCATCGTCGTCGGGAAGGAGCGGCTCCGTCAAGGAGAGCGCGAGACCCGACATCATGACTTCCGGCCCGAGTTTCGTGAAATCGCCGGAGAGGAGCGAACGGTCGACGTTCGCGTACAAGGAACACCCCCCTCCCTTCTCCACGATCAAGCCCGACAATTTTCCGCCGCATTCCGCTACGAACGTCACCTCGCCGAGCATTTCGCTCACCACAACGCCCGAACAATGCTGGAGCTGGAGCACGGATGTCGGGGTATAGACGCAAACCAGCGCGCCTTCCGACTCACCGATGAGAATGCGAGGGTAGATCTCGAGCGTCAAGCGCCGTATGGGATCGTTGACGCACAGCTCGAACCGTACACCGTTCGACTCGCTTCGCGGACGCCCGCCGAGGACATCGGCGATGCGCTCAAGCAACTCGGGTGTGAAGGGGTTTCCTTCTGTGGATACTATCGCCATATGCCACGGAAATATACGGAAAACCCGCGGGATTGTGTTTCCCTCGGAAGGAATTCGCAGGACCACAATGCCGTCTTTCCCAGGATACCCTGCCACCCTATATTTTCGTTTCGCGGTCTCCGCACCGCTCCCGAATCTTCGCCCATATCTGCGAGACGCCCATGACACCGGAGACATCCGTCCGTGTACGATTCGCCCCCAGCCCGACCGGTTTCCTCCATATCGGGGGACTGCGAACCGCATTGTATAACTACCTGTTCGCGCGGCGGCACCACGGTGTTTTCGTCCTGCGGATCGAGGACACAGACCGGAACCGGTTCGTCGAAGGGGCTGCGGAAAAGCTTCTCGAAACCCTTCATTGGGCAGGGCTTTCCTGGGACGAGGGACCCGACATCGGTGGACCGTACGGACCTTATGTCCAATCCGAGCGGCTCGCGTTATACAGACAGCACGCGGAGAGCCTCCTCAGAGAGGGGAAAGCGTACCGCTGTTTCTGCAGCCCGGAGGAATTGGATCGGCAGCGGAGAAAACAGGCGGAAGAAAAACGACCGCCGATGTACGACCGCCGCTGCCGCACCCTGAGCCGGGAAACCTCCGATGCGCGCGCGAAGGCGGGGGAACCGTTCACGATACGTTTCCGCGTACCTCTGACCGGCGAGACGGTTTTCCACGACGCGGTCCGCGGGGAGATCCGCATCTCGCACGCCGTCATCGACGACCAGGTCCTCCTGAAATCCGACGGGTACCCGACGTACCACCTCGCCAACGTCGTCGATGATCATGCCATGCGCATCAGCGACGTCATCCGCGGCGAGGAGTGGCTGCCGTCCACCGTGAAGCACACCCTCCTCTACGAGGCGTTCGGCTGGCCGCCGCCCCGTTTCGCCCATCTCCCCCTTCTCCTGAACCCCGACCGCAGTAAGCTGAGCAAGAGGCAGGGAGATGTCGCCGTGGAGGAATACCGCGCACAAGGTTTTCTCCCGGAGGCGCTCATCAATTTCGTCGCCCTCCTCGGGTGGAGCAGCCCGGATGAAAGGGAAATCCTGTCGATGGACGAACTCGCGGCGCTCTTCTCGCTGGACCGCGTGGGAAAGGCGGGAGCGATCTTCGATATCGAGAAACTCCGCTGGTTCAACGGCCGGTATTTCCGCGCGCTCCCTCTCGAGGAACGGGTCCGCCTGTGCATCCCACACCTCGAGAGAGCGGGGTACGACACGCGCGATCCGATCCGCACCGCCCGCATCGTCGACGCCCTATCGAATCATCTCGTCCTCCCTGCAGACATCGTCGAAGAAGCGGCTATTTTTTTCCGTGCGCCCGCCCTGCCTGCCTCGGCTACGGAAGTGCCGCCCTTTTCCCAGGGACAGGAGAAAGCCGTACTCCGCGCTTTTCTCACTGGCGTTCGGACGGTCGTTCCGTGGGAGCGGGGGCAGATCAAGAAACTACTCGAACGGATCCAGGGAGAGCTCGGCGTACGCGGCAAAGAATTGTACCTGCCGATCCGCATTGCCCTCACGGGGAAAAGTCACGGTCCCGAGCTCCCCGTCGTGGCGGAGCTCCTCGGCCCGGAAGAGTGCAGCCGGCGCCTGGAACCATTCACCGTTGGATGACATGGAACCTTTCGTGTCCATCATCCTGATTCACTACGGGGCACCCGGCTCTACCGAGGAAGTACTCCATGCCTTTGAGAAGACACGGTTTCGCGACACCTACGAGATCATCCTCGTCGATAACGGGAGCGATCCGCCATTCCCGGCAAACCATCTCCGCGACGTCCATCATCTTCGACTCCCCGTCAATTGCGGATATGCCACCGCATGCAACAGGGGAGCATCCATCGCGCGCGGCACGCATTTCCTGTTCCTGAACAACGACATCTCTTTCTCACACGATTTCATCCATCCTCTCCTGCGCGTCTGCCGGGAGGACTCGCGTGTCGGGGCGGTCGGACCGATGCTCACATACGCGGACGGGATGTTCCAGCCATCTTGGGGGCGCGATCCGGGTCTTCTCGCCGAGTATATGGAACGCCGCGTCCAGCAGGGAGCACGCAAGCGCAACGGCCGCGCATACAGGGCCCGCACCCGATCGTCTGCACGCGCCAGAGAAGTGGATTGGGTGACGGGGGCGGCGATGCTCGTTCCCCGTCCGGTGTTCGAGATGGTCGGCGGTTTCGACGAAGAGTTTTTCTTCTACTTCGAAGATGTCGATCTCTGTCGGCGCATCCGAAACGTCGGGTACCGCGTTCGCTTCGAACCGACGGCGTGTCTCACGCATTTCGGCGGCGGTTCACAGGGCGGAGAAACCGACCCCGCGTTGAGAAAGGCATACCGAGCGGGGCAGTTGCGCTTCTATGCCTTGCATCGGGGTCTGGTTTCCTTTCTGCTCTTGAAACTGTATCTTCTCTGCACTCTTCCACGAGAACGGCCGCACGAAGATCAGCTAAGCGCATCCCATTCCCTTCACGACCTCGTCCTGTCATTCCCGTTCCGGACCGTCCGGAAGGAGAAGCGACGATGCAGATCACCAATGGACTCGTAATCTTCGATCCCGGTTACGAGGAGGGCCCATGTTCCGCAGGGTCCGTCCTCCCATCCCTCCCCGAAGCGGACAGGAAAGCGTTCCATGACGCGCTGTTCCATGACGCCGTCGACCGATTCCACGGCTTTCCGGGGGCGGTGGTGACGGCCCGCTTCTGTGAAGCGGGGATGATGGAAGCGTTACGGGAAACATGGCCGTCTCTGCATGCCGAAGCGGACGGTCATGAGCTGGTCGAAGCCCGTCTCTCGGCAGCGATCGAGGAACAGTTCGAACACGGAGCACGACGTCTCCTCGTTCTCTTCCCCACGGCTGCCGCGATCCCGATGCGAGTCATCGATGCGGCCTTTACCCTTCTCGACACGTTCGACGACGCCGTCGTCATCGGCCCTACCGAGGGGGGCGACACGTACGCGATCGGTCTGCGATGGTCTCACCCGGAAATTCCGGCCGCATTTCCCGGCGGTTCCGTCCACCGGCTGGATCGCATCCTGCGATGCCTCTCGTGCATCGAGTCGACGCTTCACATGCTGCAGAGCTGGTACGATTTGCGCACGCCGGCCGATTTCGCCCGCCTCGCCGCCGATCTCGACGCCGACACCTCCGGCTACCGCTCGCTCCGGGTATGGGCGGCGACACATCCCTCCCTTTTTCTCTCCCCGCAAGAGTCGCCGGGGAGGAAAGGATGAGCATCGGTATCCTCGGCGGCTCGTTCAACCCGCCGCATATCGGCCACCTCGTCCTCGCGGAGTCCGCCCGTGACGCCCTGGATCTCGAGCGGGTTTTCTTTGTCCCGGCATGGAGATCGCCCTTCAAGAACGGTTATGAGGACGTCGACCCGCACCTCCGTTCCGAGATGGTCGCCCTCGCCATCGAGGGCAACACCTCCTTCACGCTCGACACCTGTGAAATTGGGCGAGGGGACGTGTCGTACACGATCGACACGGTGCGATCGTTCCACGAGAGGTTCCCTCGTGATACGCTGTTCCTCATTCTCGGCTCGGACGCATTCCGCGATTTCCCCGCGTGGAAGGAACCGGGTGAGATACTCCGCTTCGCGACCTGCGCCGTTGCCATGCGGGCGGGTGAGGCAGCCGACTTCGCCCACCACCCGTTTATCGACAAGACATGCTTTTTCGAGATGCCGCCGCTCGACATCTCGTCGACGCATGTGAGGGAGCGCATCCGTTCGGGTCGCTCGATCCGTTACCTCGTGCCCGAAGCCGTCCGTCGGCTGATCATCGAACAAAACCTGTACCGTTGAGAGGGGCGTGCACTTCCCGCGGGGGTCGCGATCAGCGGATCCACCCCACGGAACGGTACCATGCGATCGTCTCCCGGAGAGCATCCTCGAGGGAATAGCGTTCCCGGAATGAAAGTTCTTTGCGCGCTTTCGCCGCGTCGCACAGCCAGTATCTCCGTGTGAGGTCGCGAGCCTTCTCGATGTTGAGCGTCGCTGCTTTCCCCTGCAGGGATGCCGCCGTCTGGGCGAAGAACGCCGCAACATGGACGAACGCATGGGGAACGCTCACGACGATCGAGCGCTTGCCGAGGATCGCTACCGCGGCTTCGCCCACTTCACGCCACGAGTAGTTTCTCTCGCTCGCGATGAAATACGTCTGCGCGACGGCGCGGTCACTCCGTGCAGCCCTCAGGATACCCTCGACGAGATCCGCGACATAGATGAGATTGAGTCGTTGTTCGCGGAATCCGATGACGGTGTTCAACCCCGCCGCGAGCGTGCGGAAATAGATGAGGATTTCCGTGTCACGCGGACCGAAGACGGCGGGGGGACGTACGATGGTCCACGGGATCCCATCCGCCGAGGATCGAATCCATTCCTCTGCCGCCCGCTTCGATGCGCCATATGCGGTGATCGGTCGGCACGGCATATCTTCCGTGACGGGATGATCGGGCGAATCGGCGGGGCCTGCGGCCGTCTGGCTGCTCAAGAAGAGGAAACGCCGAAGCGAGGGGGCGGCGGAACGGACGGCATTGAGGAGATGACCCGTCGAACGCACGTTCGCCTCGAAGTATTCGTCCCTCGAGCGAGCTTTGACGAGTCCCGCAGCGTGGTACACTTCGTCCGCACCGTCGACGAAACGCCGGAGCGAGATGGGGTCGCGGATATCCCCCTCGACGAGTTCGACGGATTTCCCCTGGAGCCATCGCAAGTTGCTCGTTCGACGGACGAGGGCACGGACGTGCGTGCCTTCCGCGAGGAGGGCATCCACGAGATGGCTCCCGATGAAGCCGGTCGCGCCGGTTATGCAAGCGGTCATGAAGTCGGTCCCCTAGCTGAAGAGGATGGTTTCATTGCATTTCCCTCAAGCTCAAACTATATTGAAAAGCATCGTCCGCGCAATACGGGAAGCCGATGTGCAAAGGGCGGGCGATGTCCTTCCCTGCCGTGACTTTCCTTCCAACGGCTGTCGGCCTGCAGAGCGGAGCGTTCCACCCTCATCCCATTCCACTATCTGAAGGAAGCGTTCGTGGATCTTTTCGACAAGTGCCGTGCGTTCACCCGCGCGGATGAGGTCAAAGCAAAAGGGTATTACCCCTATTTCCGTGCCATCGAGGGCAATGAAGGTCCCATCGTGACCATTGAAGGCCGGAAGATCATCATGGCGGGCTCGAACAACTACCTCGGCCTGACGGCACACCCGCGGGTGAAGGAGGCTGCCCTCGAAGCCATTCGGCGCTACGGGACAGGGTGCTCCGGTTCCCGGTACCTGACGGGGACCATTAAGCTCCACAACGAGTTGGAGGAACGACTGGCGGCGTTCATGGGGAAGGAGTCGTGTCTCCTTTTTTCCACGGGTTTCCAGACCGCCCAGGGCGTGATTTTCACGCTCGTCCAGCGCGGCGAGTATATCGTCTCCGACAAGGACAACCACGCGAGCATCCAGGCGGGCAACCTTATGGCCAAGGGCGCATACGCGACCTTCCTCCGTTACAAGCACAACGACATGCGCGACCTCGACGCGGTGCTCAGTTCGATCCCGCCGGGCAAAAGCGTTCTCATCGTTTCCGACGGTGTCTTCAGCACGACGGGCGAGATCATCGACCTCCCCGCTCTCGTCGTGAGCGCGAAGAAGCACGGGGCGCGCATTCTCCTCGACGATGCGCACGCGATCGGTGTGATCGGGAAAGGCGGACGGGGAACGGCAAGCGAATTCGGGCTGGAGAAGGAAGTGGACCTGACGATGGGGACGTTCAGCAAGACCTTCGCGAGTCTCGGCGGTTTCGTCGTCGGTGAACGCGCCGTCATCAATTACATCAAGCATCACTCGCCCGCCCTGATTTTCAGTGCGAGCCCGACGCCCGCAAGCGTCGCCGCCGCGCTCACTGCGCTCGACATCCTCGAGGAACAGCCCGATCTCGTCCACCGTATCGTCGAGAACGCGCAGTACATGCGCGACGGTTTCACGCGCATGGGCTTCCGTGTCGTCCCAGGCAGAACGGGCGTCGTTCCCGTCATCATCGGCGACGACGAAACCACCTTCATTTTCTGGCGGGAACTCTTCGATGCAGGGGTGTTCGTCAATGCCTTCATCAGCCCGGCGGTGCCTCCCGGTCTGCAGATGCTCCGGACGAGCTACATGGCGACGCACGAGCGCTCGCATCTCGACCGCATCCTCGAGATCAGCGGGGACATCGGGAAGAAACTCGGCGTGATCCCCTGAGAACCCGCGAGGAGGAATCGGATGTCCGTTACCATACACCCCGTCGAAACCGCGCGCGAACGGAAACGGTTCATCACCCTCCAGTGGAAATTCTACGAAGGTGACCCCTACTGGGTCCCTCCGCTCCTGGCGGATCGCCGGAAAATCCTCGACCCGAGGAAGAACCCTTTCTTCCGTCACGGCGACATGAAACTCTTCATCGCCGAGAAGGATGGAGTGCCCTCGGGGAGGATCGCGGCGATCACGAACGAGAACCACAACCGCATCCACGAGGACACCGTCGGGTTTTTCGGTTTCTTCGAGAGCGTCGAGGATGGAGAAGTCGCGGCGGCCTTGTTCGACGCCGCGAGACGGTGGCTCCGCGAACGCGGGAAAACGGTTATGCGCGGTCCGATGAACCCGACGGTCAACGACGACGTCGGTCTCCTCGTGGACGGTTTCGATATGCCGCCGGTGATCCTCATGACGTACAACCCCCGCTACTACCCTGCGCTCCTCGAGGGATATGGCTTCAGGAAGGCAAAGGACCTCTACGCATACCGTATCACGTACGACACCGTCTTGACGCCGAAACTCGAACGTGTCCAGAACATCGTGCGGGAACGCTACGGCATCACGATACGAGATGTCGACTTCTCGCGCCTGGCGGAAGAACTCGTTATCGTCAAGGAATTGTACAACCGCTCGTGGGAAAAGAACTGGGGCGCGGTCGCGCTCGAGAACGAAGAAATCGACGCGCTGGCTGCAGACCTCAAGCCGGTGCTCGCGAAGTTCCAGGAATTCGCGTTCTTCTGCCTCAAGCATGGCGAACCCATCGGTTTCGCGGTGACGCTCCCGGACATCAACCAGATTCTCATCACCAACCGTCGCGGCAGGCTCATCCCGGGAGCGTTCAAGCTCCTGACGCAAACGAAGCGCATCTCGCAGATGCGCATCATCCTCCTGGGCGTTCTCCCCGAACACCGCGGACTGGGTTTCGACTCGGTCATGTACTACGAAATCATCCGCCGGGCAGCGCTCCGCGGCATATATACCGGCGAGGCATCATGGGTCCTCGAGGACAACGTGATGATGAACCGCGCCGCGAAACTCCTGAACGCGGAACGGTACAAGACGTACCGACTCTACGACCTGGACATCTGAGGGCTCCCTTCGATGGGCATCACACCGGAGGAAATCGCATCGCTGTCCGCTCTCGCCCGCATCAGCCTGACGGGCGAAGACCTCGCGGAGCTGACGTGGCAAATCAATCGGATCCTCGCGTACATGGACATGCTCCGCGAGGTGGACACGACGGGCATCGAACCTTACACGTGCGGGGTGACGGATCCTGCCCATCTCCGCGAGGACGAACCGCGCCCCGGACTCGATGCACACGAGGCGCTCCGGAACGCCCCCGGATCCGCAGAGGG
This sequence comes from Bacteroidota bacterium, assembly GCA_029907355.1. Taxonomy (GTDB): domain Bacteria; phylum Bacteroidota; class Ignavibacteria; order SZUA-365; family SZUA-365; genus JARYLZ01. Next base: position 70,976 of record JARYLZ010000003.1, read on the forward strand.
GTACTTTACCGTCCCCAACGTGCTCGGCGGGGATTGATCCCCGGCAGCTGCCATGCACCCCGCCGTCATCATCATCCCCGCACGGTACCGTTCGACGCGCTTCCCCGGTAAGCCCCTCGCATCGATCGCAGGGATTCCGATGATCCGCCGCGTATTCGAGCAATGCGCCCAAGCCCGTTGCGCGAGCCGCATCCTTGTCGCCACCGATGACGAGCGCATCGCGGAAACGGTTCGCGCTTTCGGTGGAGACGTCGTGATGACACCGACGGGCATCGCAACCGGGACGGAGCGCGTCGCCCACGCGGCCGCCGCGACCGACTGCCGGCCGGACGAGGTTATCGTCAACGTGCAGGGCGACGAACCCCTGATCGAACCGGCGGTGATCGACGCTGCAGCAGCCTGCATCGTCGGCACCGACGCCGACATCGGCACCTGCGCCTCCCCGTTGCAGGACGCAGAGGCGTTCCGTGATCCCATGGTCGTCAAGGTCGTGCTGGCACGCGACGGACACGCCTTGTATTTCTCGCGCGCGCCCATCCCCCACGCATTTCACCCCCCGGATCACGGTGGAGGCGGGCCCGTGCAGGCACTCCGGCACATCGGCATCTATGCATTCATGCGCCGCTGCCTCGAGCGCTTCGCGGCGCTGCCGCCGAGCCCGCTCGAGAAGCTGGAGGGCCTCGAACAACTCCGCGCGCTCGAGGCGGGAATGCGTATCCGGGTGGCGGTCGTTCTGTCACGCTCCATCGCCGTCGATACGCCGGAGGACATTCCCCTCGTGGAGGCTCGCATCGCCTCCGAAACCGGGACGTCGGGAACGCCCGGGCATTTTCCCTCCGACCGCTATGCAAGCGCTTGAACGTCCCACCCGCCTCCGTCGCCGGGGAGGGATGGTCGTATCGGTCATCACCCTCGGCTGCCCGAAGAACACTGTCGACACGGAAGTCCTCCTGCGGCAGGTCGATGCCAACCGCATCGCTTACACGGTGGACCCGGAGAAAGCCGATGTTCTCGTCATCAACACCTGCGGGTTCATCGACGATGCCAAGAAAGAATCGATCGAGACGATTCTCGCCGCCGTCGAGCGGAAACGGCAGGGCAAACTGCGGGCGGTCTACGTTGCGGGCTGCCTTCCCATGCGGTACAGGCAAGAACTCCGTCGCGAATTGCCGGAAGTGGACGGTTTCTTCGGCGTGACGGATTTTCGGCGCACCATCGAAGCGCTCGATGGACGATACCACCCGGAGCTCCTCGGCGAGCGGGTGTTGACGACGCCGCCGCACACGGCCTACCTGAAAATCTCGGAGGGCTGTGACCATCCCTGTTCGTACTGCACCGTCCCCCTCATCCGCGGCAGGTACGTCTCAACACCGATGGCACGGCTCGTAAAGCAAGCACATTTCCTCGCCGAGAGAGGGGTCCGCGAACTCGTCATCGTCGCCCAGGACACAACGGCGTACGGGCGCGATCTGTACGGGAAAAGGCGACTGGCGAAACTCCTCGATCAGCTGGCGGCGATCGAGGGCATCCGGTGGCTCCGACTCATGTACACGAACCCAGCGGGTTTCCCCCTGGACGTGCTCGATGTCATGCGAGAGCACGAAAACATATGCCGGTACCTCGATCTGCCCATCCAGCATATTTCGGACCCCATTCTCCGGTCGATGCGGCGGGGAATCACGCGCCGGAAAATCGAAGAGCTCATCGACACGATACGCAATCGTCTCCCCGGTTCGGCGATCCGCACCTCCCTGATCGTGGGGTACCCCGGGGAAACGGTGAAGCAATTCGAGGAGCTCTGTTCCTTCGTTCTCGAACGCCGTTTCGAACGCCTCGGCGTTTTCACGTACTCGCGCGAGGAGGGGACACCGGCAGCCGCCCTGCACGGCCAGGTGCGGAACCGGGAAAAGGAACGGCGCCGCGCCGTGCTGATGGAGTTACAGGCGGAACTGTCTTTCGAACGCAACCGCTCGTTCATCGGAAAGACGATCCCCGTTCTCGTCGACCGAGAGGAGGCAGGCGCGTTCGTGGGTCGTACCGAGCACGACGCGCCCGAGGTGGACAACGAGGTTCTCATCCCGAAGCGAAAAACCGCACCCCCTTTATTGCGTGGGAGTTTCGTGCTGGTTACAATTACCGGCGCGGACGAATACACCCTCCACGGTTTCCCCGAACCCTGACTCCATCAAGACCGTGAGCGACAACCTGCGGACCGTCGTCGTTGTTTCCCTCCTCGTGGCCGCTATCGCAGCGGGACAGGAGAATCCCCAGTCGGCCGGACGTCCCCAGCCACCGCCGTTCCATTTCGACGCTCTGAATTTCGCGGACGCGGACGAATACGGGCTCCGGAGCCGCCTCGACGTGTACGTGCAGGTGCCCCTCGATATCGTCACCTTCGTCCGGCGCACGGAAGGCTACAGCGGCTCCTACACGATCACGGTATTCGTCCACGACGAAGAAGGGAATCGAATCCGGGAAGAGACATGGTCCCGGAAAATCGAGCGCTCGACATTCGACAGTCCTCGCGGCACGACGACGTCGGACGTCACGCATCGATCCCTCATCCTCTCCCCCGGCCCTGTCATCGTCGAGGTGCGGTTCGAGGACGGGGAATCTTCGAAGGAATACCGACTGAGCAAGCGGGTGGAAATCCGGCAATTCGACCCGAACATCTTCGGCATCAGCGATCTGATGCTGGTATCGCATGTCGAGGAAGAGAACGGCAAACGGAGGATCGCCCCACACCTCAACCCGAACGTCGCAACGCTGACCGAGGGGATGACGGTTTTTTTCGAACTCTACAATCCCTTCGAAATCCGGATGGTTGACGTCCACTGCCGCGTGACGCGGAAGAACCGGCCCGTCGTCGAAAAGACCGACCGTCAGCCCATCCGAAAGGGTGTCAACACGTTCCTCACGCGGGTCGGTACGCAGGCGCTCGGTGTCGGTTCGTATGACCTCGAGATCACCGTCACGCACCCCGCCGACTCCGGCGGCGAGCGGGTTCTCGCCAGCGCACACAGGAACTTCACCGTCGAGTGGTTGAGCGGAGGCACGCCGATATCCATCACGGATCTCGACGAAGCGATCGAGCAACTCCGCTATTTCGCGAAGCAGGAGGATATCGAGTTCATCCGCAAGGCCTCCGACGACAACGAGCGGCGCCGCCGGTTCGAGGAATTCTGGGAACGCAACAACCCGGTTCCGGGATCGGGGACCAACCGCGCGATGGTGGAGTATTACTCGCGCGTGGCATACGCCAACGAACATTTCGGCCATTACATCGCCGGGTGGAAAACCGACCGCGGCATGGTCTATATCATCTACGGTCCTCCGAGCAATATCGACCGGCATCCGCTCGATGTCGAATCGAAACCCTACGAAGTGTGGGAATACGACGATCTCAACCGCCGATTCATCTTCATCGACGAAAGCGGATTCGGCGATTACCGTCTCCTCTACCCCATATGGGATGAGCGAAACCGCATCCGGTGATGGCATGTCGCCTCGCCGTTCGAGGCGTTTCCATCCGATGGAAGATCGTCCGCCGACGTTTCCAACGACGCGAGGGGCGAACGTTCACCGCGAGGCCGGAACGGTCTTTTTCACTCCCTCCCTCCCACGGCCGGAGCAGGTTCAATCCGCTGCGGCGCCCCCCTCGCCGAGACGGTGTGACCATTCATCCTGCTCCTTGTACTGGAGCTGGTAGAGCCTCGTGTAGATGCCTCCCCGCTCGAGGAGTTCCTGGTGGGTTCCTTCCTCGCGAATGCGCCCTTTATGCATGACGAGGATATGGTCGGCGCTTCGAATCGTCGAGAGTCGATGAGCGATGACGATGGACGTACGCCGCTCGAACAGGCGAAGCACCGCTTCTTGAATGAGCCGCTCAGACTCCGTGTCGACGCTCGATGTGGCCTCGTCCAGAACGAGGATGTCCGGGTCGTACGCGATGGCCCGGGCGAAAGCCAGCAGTTGTTTCTCGCCTACGGAGAGCGTGACGCCGCGTTCCTTCACCTCCGCGCCGTACCGGCCCGGCAACCGCTCGATGAAACGATCGGCACCGGCCATCCGCGCGGCCTCCCGGACCCGCTCCATACCGATGGTTTCGTCGCCGAGCGTGATGTTCGACGTGATATCACCCGAGAAGAGGAACACGTCCTGGTGCACGACGCCGACAACCCGCCGCAGCACGCGGGCCGGGATATCGCGGACGTCTTTCCCACCCACGAGGATAGCCCCCTCGTCTACATCGTACTGCCGTCCGAGGAGATTGACGAGCGTCGTCTTCCCCGCGCCTGTTGCGCCGACTACCGCGACCGTCTTTCCCGCAGGGATGACGAAGGAGACATGTTTCACGACGTGGTCGACACCGTTGTAGGAAAAGGAAACGTTCCGGAACTCCACCCCTGCGGTGAGATCGAGGGGCGCGCCGTCGCCCGGCGGGTCGGGAATGACGGTGGGGTCGTCGAGCAACTTGAAAATCCTCTCGGAGGATGCCATCGCGGTCTGCATGATGTTGTATTTCTCCGCGAGGTCCCGCACGGGACGAAAGAACATCTCCGCGTACTGGATGAACGAGATGAGCGTACCGACAGTCATGACCCCGGCGAGGATGTGCGACCCTGCGTACCAGACGATCAAGGCGATGGAGAGTGCACTGAGGAAATCGACGACGGGGAAGAACACGGCGTGGTAGTAAACGGATTTCACGTTGGCATCGGTATGCGCCCTGTTGATCCCCTCGTGGATGCGGAGATCCTCGACTTCCCGCGTGAACAACTGCATCGTGGCGATCCCCGAGACGCGCTCCTGAGTGAAGCTGTTGAGGCGCGCCACCTGCAGACGGATATCGCGGTACGATTCGCGCACCTTTCTGCGGAAAAGGAACGTGGCATAGACGAGGAGGGGAAAGGTAGCGAATGTCACGAGAGCGAGACCCGCGTCGATGGCGAACATGAAAACCACGATCCAGAGGATGATGAACACGTCGGCGAACACGGTTACCACGCCGGACGAGAACATGTCGGCGAGCACCTCCACGTCGCCGGTGACGCGGGTGACGAGGCGGCCGACAGGGTTCCGATCGAAGAACGAGAGCGAAAGCCGGAGGAGCTTGCGGTACACCTGCATGCGGATGTCGAAAATCGTTTTCTGCCCGATCCATTGGGTGAAATAGCCCATGAAATACTGGATCGCCGCCTCGAAGAAGAGGGTCAAAAGGAGGAGCCCCGCGATGCCGAGCAGGCCTTTTCCGTCCCCCCTCATGATGTACTTGTCGACGGCGATTTTCACAAGGAAGGGCCGCAAGGGCCCAAGGGCGCTGATCAGGATCGTCAGCACGACCGCACCCGCGATGTGATATCGGTACGGATAGGCATACCCCAGCAGGCGCCGCATCAAGCGACTGTCATAAGCCTTACCTGTGATCTCGTCTTCGTGCATATCTTTCCAAACATCCCCCTTTTCATGCAGGACACCGTCAAAGTACGGATTCCGTTCGACTAACCCGAAGTGCGCACGCCGGGCCCGTCGGAGAAGGGGAACAGAACCGCGTCGGGCGGAGTTTTTGATTCCATCCATTGTTTTTCTATCATTTCAGGTACGAGATAAAGCACCTTTGGAAACCCACCCCAGGATGACACCTCAAGGGCCTCTCCACCAATACATCGCGAGAAGCGCCGTCATGCGGGCGCTGCTCGAACGCGTACAGACGGTGGCTCGATCCGATAGCACGGTACTCCTCATCGGCGAGACCGGCGTGGGCAAGGAGGTGATGGCGGAGTACATCCACCGGCACAGTCAGCGAAACAACCGGCCGTTCGTGAAGGTAGGGCTTGCCACACTCCCGCCGGAGCTCATCGAGAGCGAAATCTTCGGGCACGAAAAAGGGGCTTATACCAGCGCCGTAGCGGAAAAGAAAGGCCTCTTCGAGCTGGCGGACACCGGAACGATCTTCCTGGACGACATCGACGATTTCCCCTTGACACTCCAGCCGAAACTGCTCCGCGTACTCGAGTCGGGCGAGGTCCAGCATGTCGGGAGCACACGCCCCATCCCCATCGATATCCGCGTAATATGCGCGACCAAGGTAGACCTCCTCGATCTCGCCGACCGTGGCCTATTCCGCCATGATCTCTATTACCGCATCAACGTCGTCCCGATTGTCATTCCCCCGTTACGCGAACGGCGCGAGGACATTCCGATCCTCATCGACCATTTTCTGAGCCGTTACGCCCCGGACCGCTCGATCACCTTCGCGGACGGTGCATTCGAAAAACTCATGGCATACCCCTGGCCGGGAAACGTGCGCGAACTCCGGAACGTCATCCAGCGCATTTGCCTCTTCTACCGCGACACGGTGAGGATCACGGATCTTCCCGATGAAATCCGCAGCCCACAACCCGCGCGAGAGGCCTTCAAGCAATGCCTCAATTGTCTATCCGGCGGTGGAATGTCGTTCGATGAGGCGATCAGTTGCCTCGAATACAATCTGTTGAACTACGCCATCACACAAACACGGGGCAATAAATCCAAGGCGGCTCAACTGCTCGGCATGAACCTTTCGACATTCCGCGACAAACTCGCGAAGCACCGTCTGCATTACCCCGGCAGGCAACAACAAAAGAGCAGTTGAAGAACGGGAATAGCAGAATTTCGAGGTAGCGGTATTCCGCCAGTTATTTGCGGATAGCCGTTAATTGCGATCATTTCCCCGCATTTTGCGTGATATTTTTCACGATTCTATGCGGCATGGGAATTGCAGTAAAAAACATCGGTTCTTTCCATGCCCGGCTATGGGAAAAACAAAACCACCGAAAAATGTCAGCCTGATCGGGGAAATCGTCGAATTGCGCGACCGCAAGGGGAAGCGCACAGCGAAAATCCTCCTGAAAGCCGTTTGCATCGACGTCGCCGACCATAGTCTCGACGATGTGCGGCTCGGGGACACCGTTCTCATCGAGACGCGGATTTCCATCCCGACGTTCGAGCGCGTCCGGATGGATCCACCCGAACCCTGAAGACTCTCGCGAATCGGATCACTCTCCCACAACAAAAGGATCAGCACCTATGCATGTGGCAGTCATCATGAAGCAGGTCCCGGACCTGGTCGAAGAGCTCGAGGTCGACCCTGGAGGTAAGCTGCTCGACCGGAGCTGGCTGCGGTTCATCCCGAGCGAGTACGACGAACATGCCCTCGAACAAGCGCTCTTGGTCAAGGAAGAATTCGGGGGAACCGTCGACGTGTTCGCGGTGGATATCGGCGAGCCGGACGAAATGTTGTACACGGCCCTTGCGAAAGGAGCGGACCGCGCCTTCAAAATCACCGGCGAGTTCGACTACGGCCTCAACAATCACACCCTCGCCGACGTGTACCTTCCGTTCCTCAAACGTGAACCTTACGAGATGATCCTCAACGGCGTTCAGGCCATCGACGATATCGACGGTCCGATCGGCCCGATCCTCGCGACGAAACTCGGTCTCCCGTATGTCGGGGTCGTGAGCGGCATGAAGCCGGACCCCTCCACGGGGACGGTTCACCTCAGGAAAGAATACCCGCGGGGGGTTCTCGCGGAGTTCCGGGTTGCCATGCCGGTCTTCATCGGCATCCAGGCTGCGATGAAACCGCCGCGCTACGTCCCGATCGCCCGGATCCAGAAGGCGATGCGGGCGGGCGGCATCGTCGAGGTAGCGGCTGAAGCCCCCTTGGAAACCGCGCAACAAGTCGTGGGGTTCGATGTCGAGAGGATGTACAAACCGGAAGCAGGCCGCGGTGCGGAAATGATCGAGGGTTCGCCGGAAGAGATCGCCGAGAGGATCTTCCAAATTCTGAATGAAAACGGGCTCGTGAGGTGAAGCCATGAACAAGCACATCATCGTCATTGCCGAACACATGGAGGGCGCTCTCGCCGACATCACGTTCGAAATGCTCGGGAAAGCGCGCGAAATCGCCGACGCGGTGTCGGGATCCGTCACCGTCGTCGTCCTCGGGAAAGATCTCGAACCGTTCGTTCGGAAGCTCGGTCTGGCGGATACGGTGCTGCTCGTCGAGCACGATGCCCTCGCGGAATATGTTCCCGAAACGTATGCGCAAGCCCTTGCCACTCTCCTCCTTGAACGGAACCCCTGGCTGGTGTTCTTCGGGGCGACTTCGATGGGATTGGACATTTCCACGCTCGTCGCTTCCCGGACGAACATGCCTTTCCTCGCGATGGCGAAAAACGTCACCGCCGACGGGTCCGTAGTCGTCACGAGCCAGATTTACGGCGGGAAGATGTTCCTCGACGCCGTCGTCACCACCTTCCCCGCCGTCATTTCCATTCTGCCGGGCGCATTCAAGGCAGACGCGGGCATGGCGGAAAAAGAGACCGCCGTGGAGCGTATCGCACCATCTCTCGCGGAAAGCGAGATCCGGACACGTTTCGAGCAGTTGGTGCACCCTGAAGCGGGTGACGTGGATATCACGCAATTCCCCCTCCTCGTGTCCGTGGGGCGCGGGATCCAGAACAAGGAAAACTTGGCGGTCTTCGAGGATCTCGCGGAGAAATGCCGGTCGGCCGTGGCCGCATCCCGGCCGGTGGTCGATCAGGGTTGGCTCCCCATGACGCGGCAGGTGGGCCGTTCCGGCGCCATCGTCAAGCCGAAGGCGTACCTCGCATTCGGGATCAGCGGCGCCCCGGAACACGTCGAAGGCATGAAGAACGCCGAGCTCATCATCGCCGTGAACACCGACAAGAACGCCCCGATCTTCTCCGTTGCGCATTACGGCGCGGTCGAAGACGCGATGGACGTCGCCCAAGCGCTCGCGGAGAAAATTTCCGGCGCTCAACAGTGAGCCGTCGAGGGGTAACTTCATGATGGATCCCGTTCTCAACGATATGCTCCCGTTCCCCGGCTGGATCGGGGTGTGGGTGCTCCTCGCCGTTTCGATGGCGCTGTTCATTCCGCGCGTGGCGTTCTTTCTCCGCGTTTTCCGGGCCGCGAAATCGGAGAATCGTTTCACGCAGATCGGAAGGAGACTGGTGCACGTCGTCGTCGACGTGCTCTTCCAGCCGCGATTCCGCGACCGGACGAATGTCATCCACGGGTTCATGTGGCCGGTTCATTTCCTCATCTTTTGGGGCTTCGTCGTTTTTGCCTGTTCATTCGGCCTGCTCCTGGTCAAAGGTCTGATTCCCGTCGTCCCGTACCCGTGGCCGGAACGCGTCGGACCGATCGGCTTGCTCCTCGACGTGTTCGGGGTCATCGTCCTCGCCGCTCTGCTCATCGCGGCGGTTCGGCGGTATATCATCCGTCCCCCACGCGTCAAGGCGACCATCGACGCGGCCACGATTCTCGTTCTCATCGCTCTTGTCATGTTGACATCCCTCGCCGGTGGCGCAGCAGACTTGGTCGCATCCGGGGAACCGGCAAATGCATGGCGACCCGTATCGACCGCCATCGCCGCGTGGTTTGCCGCGGCAGGGCTGGGAACGGACAGCGCCCGGGTCCTCTACCTCGCCATGTGGTGGTCGCATGTCGCCATCGTGCTCGGGTTCCTCGCCTA
>JARYLZ010000040.1 GCA_029907355.1 Bacteroidota bacterium
TGGTGTATGCCCACAAGACGACGCTCGGCTGGTCCACGCTCGTGGATGCTCTGCGAAAATCAGGGTTCACCGTCACCGAGGCTTGGCCGCTGGATACGGAAATGGCTTCGCGCCTTCGAGGAATGGACTCGGCCGCCCTTGCCTCCAGCATCTTCCTTGTCGCACGCAAGCGTGAAGGCCTGGCGACAGGGTCCTATGAAGATGATGTCCGTCCCGAACTCGAACGCATTGTCCGCGAGCGCGTGGATTCCCTCTGGAAAATGGGCATCACAGGCGCGGACTTGGTCATCGCCGCTGTGGGTGCGGGACTGCGTGCCTTCACAAAATTTGCCCTCGTGGAATACGCCAACGGCGAGGAGGTCCCGGCCGAGAAATTCCTGGCAGAAGTAGAAGGGGTCGTGCTGGAAACGCTTCTCGAAAAGATTTTCGGGGTAACCGGAAGCGGCGTCGCCGGCGTGGACGGACCGAGCAGGTTCTACGTGCTCTGGCGCTACACCTACAAAGCTGCCGAGATGGAGGCAGGCGAAGCAATCGTTTTCACGTACGGACAGAACGTGGAGCTGGACAGCCCTAACGGCTTATCGAGTGGAAGCCGCGCTCTGGTCGAAAAGAAAAAGGGGAAATACCGGCTGTGCGATTTCACCGAACGTGGTCATGATGAAAAGCTCGGTATGCCTGATGCACAGACTGGAAAGCCTGTGCCACTCATTGATATCCTGCACCGAATCCTCTGGCTGTTGGAAAAAGAGCCCCGCAAGCTCAACGCCTTTCTCAACGAGGCGAGACCGGACCGAGAGCGGTTGCGTCTGCTGGCACAAGTCTTAGCGGGAACGGCGTTGGAAGGCGAAAGACAGGTAGAGAGCCTGCTCCACCAAAGCATGGTCACTACCCCTCCAGAAGCTGCCGCTCTGAAAAAGCTCGTCGCCAACTGGCGCGTGTTGATTGAACAACAATTAGCTGATATTGATTTAAAAACCGGCCAGATGAAAATGCAATTTGAAGGGGATAAATGATGAGCACACACACTCTTCGTCCTTGGACCGAACTGGTCAAGCTCCATCCCGACGTGGAAGATGGAAAGCTGACCGAGGCGGTGTTCGCCATCGATCTCGGGGCCGTCGCCGCCAATGACCCCAACATTCCTGTAGTCAACCGGGACCCGGAATCTTTTTTCCGGGTGACCTACCTCACGGCTGATCTGCGAAGGCTCCTGGAAGAAGTGCTCGCCTGCTTATCTGGAAAGAGCGGCTATAACCGAGTCCTGAAACTTCGGACGCCTTTCGGCGGTGGGAAATCGCACACCCTGGCGGCACTTCTCCATGCGGCGCGTAAACGAGATGCGCTGGACAGCATCCCGGAGGCCAAGGATTTCGCCCGTCCCGGCTATGTGGCCGTGGCCGTTTTCGACGGTGAGAAATTCGATGCCCGTAATGGCAAGCCGCTGGAAGACGGCCGCACGATCCAAACCATGTGGGGCTGGATCGCCTGGCAGATCGATCCCGAAAGGGCCTTCCCCCTCGTGGCAGGTCATGACCAGGATCGTGTGGCTCCGGGCGGTGATGTGATCTGCGAGATGCTCACCAAAGGGGCAGGCGATAGGCCGGTTTTGATCCTTCTCGATGAGGTGCTCAAGTACATGGAGCGCGCTGCTGCCGTGCAGGTCCTCGATTCCACCCTCCAGCGTCAGGCCATGGACTTCTTCCAGAACCTGACCGTCGAAGTAGCTCGAAGTGAAAAGGCTGCGCTCGTCTATTCACTGACCTGGAGCGCAAGAGAAGCGTTGGGCAATGTGGGACTACTGGCAGAGATTGACAAGTTCGCATCTCGGGTTGATCAGCTCCGGGAACCAGTATCGGGCGATGAGATCCTGCCCATCTTGCAACGTCGTCTACTGAGTGGTGCTCCCGACAGTTCCGCTGCATCTGAGATCGCCATCGCCTACCAGGAAGTAATTACCCGCATGCGACAAGGCTATGCTGATACGGCATCGGAGCACTTGCAGATCGAAGAGGAAGGTATACTTTTCCGCGACCGCTTGCGGGCGGCCTACCCGATCCACCCCGCCCTTATCGACATCATGAGAGAGCGCTGGACGGCGGTGGATGCCTTCCAGCGGACGCGCGGCGCGCTACGCTTTTTGGCCTCCTGTATGCATTCAATCAAGAAGAACGGTGGCGCTAAGGCACTCCTCGGCCCCGGCGACATACCTTTGAATGACGTGGATGTCCGGGTGAAGATGCTCAAAGAACTGGGTGCCCAGAACGATTACGACCCGGTGATCACCGCGGATATCGAGGGCCCGAATGCACGGGCAAAACGTATCGACACCCGATTGAGCAAAGAGACGCCGGCCCTTGCCAGCGTGAAGCCAGCCACGCGCATCGCCACAGCCATCTTTCTTTACTCCTTCGGCGGGTTGAAGCGTGAGATCGCAGGAAACGACGAAACGCTGCCGCCCGGTGTGACGGAGAGCGAACTTCTCGAGGCATGCATTGGACCGGACCTCGACAATATCACAGCCACCGCCGTCCTGTCTGATCTCCGCAACACCTGCCTGTACCTCCATTATGACGGCGTCCGCTACTGCTTTAAAAAGGACCCGAACGTCACCAAGCTCATCGAGGACGCAGAGCAGGAGATATCCCGGCAGGAAAGCCTGGCTGAAGGCAGAGGCCCGGTGCGTGACAAAATAAAGCAGATGCTGGATGCCCGGCTGGCAAGTTATCACACGGCTATCGTTTGGCCGGCGAAAAGCCAGGACATCCCCGATGAGGACCCCCACTTTCTCGTCGCCTACCTGCCCCTCGAGTTCACCACCGAGGGCAAGGCGGAACAGGAACACCGGGCTTTGGAGTATCTAACCAAATACGGGGATCGACCCCGGCGTTTCCGTAATGGGCTGGGGCTCGCAATACCCGAGAAAAAACAAATCGAGGCTCTGCGGCGCGCTGTCCGATACCTGCTGGCTGTCGACCGCGTGGAAGCAAAGAAGCAGCAACTTCGTCTCACGAAGGACCAAATTTATCAACTCCAGGAGCGGAGACGAACCGAAGAGGCTGCTGCAGAGTCGTGCTTCCGTGAACTGTACACGGCTGTCTGGTTGCCACGAGTGCAGGATGGCGAACTGGAAATCGAAAAGGTGGAACGGGGTGGACGGCCGCTACAGGCAACCGGCGTCCACGAGCGGATCATGGAACTTCTCACCAGCTTCGGGACACCGCGCGTTTACGGATCGGTGATGCCGCGGAAAATCGCTGAGCGAGTACGGCTCGGCGAATCATTCATTGAGGGTGAACCACCGCTTGTGGGCATGAAGACATCCGATGTGCTTGAATCGTTCTTCCGGGATATTGCGCCGCCTCGGTTGGAATCCGCAGCGGTCCTGCGTAAAGGCATCGCTCAAGGCATTGCCAATGGTGTTTTCGCCTATACATATATAGGAGCGAGTAGTGAACTGCCCACACTCGGCCCTGATGGGAAATATCAGGTGAACCGCGAGAAGGTAATTTTTCAGCGCTCAATTCCTGAAGATGAAATCGATTTCGAAGCCGGTTTTCTCTTGACACCTTCGGCAGTGCCAATAGACTCAACCGAACAAACTATCGGGCCATCAGACGATGATGACAAGACTACAGGTCAAGGAGGAAACAGTGGTGGTACTCCGTTTACGGTAACCCCTGGTGGGAAAAAGCGCATCGTCTTGACATTCGAAGCGACGAGGGGACAAGTATTTAAAGCCTTCACTGCCGTCGCGAATCTCGCCGATATGTCGAACGGTGCCAAAGTGCGGATACGTATCGAAGGATCATCGAGCACAGATTACGATCCATTAAGATTGAGAAACGCCGTGTACGAACCACTTGACGAGGCTGACATCGAATGGGACAGGGAAGAATAGATAATGGAGATGTCCGGCATGTGCACCAGTCAATGAACTAGGGGTTGTTTATCTTTTCGGCGTTCTGCACGATACTTTCGATTTCAAGATCGAGTCTATACAGTCAGGTTTTTCGGACTATATCGCCAGGCGAAGGGTATCGAAGAACAAGTGGAAAGAAGTTCGGATAGAATTCGAATATGAGAGCAAATCGTTCGAAACACATCGCCATGACCCCCAGCAAATCGATATTATCATATGCTGGAAGCACAACTGGAAAACATGCCCAAAGAATATCGAAGTCATCGAATTGTCCACCCTCCTTGCTGATGCAGAACAAATCGACGATCAGATTAAAAAAACGAAGGCCCTCAGCAACTGGCAAAAATTCTGCCAGATCAAGCGTTTGGAAGGTTTGACTTTCCCGGAAATTGCACGGCTGTGGAGAGATCAGAAAACGATAACGGGAAAAACATCCTCCCCTTGATCGCGCAACGAGTGAACGAGAGACAACGGTGTATATACAATTATCCGGTGCATCTTCCCCCTGCCGAACTTCCATATCGGCGAGGCTGGGAGTGCCTGATCTTTGTGCGATACATCAGATCAACGGTTCATTCATCCTCGTCGCTTTTCATGACTCTCGGAAAGCCGGCTTCTTTTCCCTTCTTGATCCGAAAGTCGGCTACGCAAAGTTTCATGGCTAAATGTTCCCATGCTTGAAATGATATAGCCGGATGAGGATCACGATGGAAGGGTGACACCCGTACGAGGATGCGCTCCGATACCGCGCACCTCGCGACGCGCGCGGTGGTACGCGTGCCGCCGGCTGCTCCGCCGTCACTCCCCATGCAGCATGCTACCGCATCACCGCCACGGGGATGCGGCTCACCTGCGAACCGCTCCTGCACTCGATGAAATACATGACTCCCGGAAGGCGAGAGACATGTGCGTGCAGCACATGTATGCCTGGTCCGAAGCGGCCGTCGTGCCGCAGAACGGGTTGTTCCAAGCCGGCTGCGTTCATCATCCTGACCGAGATATCCGCATCCCCTGCCGTCGTGAACGGAACGTGAAGATCGTCGCGGGCGGGATTCGGGTACGGCGGGAGCAGTTCCAGCGCCGCCTGCCGCGCAGGCACGACGACACCCGTGGTGGGAGAGTACGAGATGGTGCCGTCGAGGTCCACTTGCTGCAACCGATATCCGATGTAGCCTGCCGCCGGCGGATCGCTGTCCACGAAGGTGTACCGCATTTCCCGGTTCGAGGTCCCTGCCCCATCTACGAACCCGATGCCGGTCCAATCACGCAACGGCTCGCAGCGTTCGACGACCCAACCGGCATTGTTGCTCTCGGCGACGGTCGTCCACTGCAGCTTGACAATGCCCTCCTCGTACCGGGCGCCGAACGACCCGAGCTCCACCGGAATGATCGCCGGATGCTCGATGATGTAGTAGATCTGGTTGTTCTCGTTGATGTCGTTCCACTGTCCCGCCGAGCCGTACGGCCAATTCGTCAGCGCAAGTCCCAGTGCGTCCTGCCCCGAGGGACCGTAATTGTCCGGCTCGTTCCCCCAGTTCGTATACTGTCCCCCGACGGCATACCCGCCGTTCGCGGCCGAGAGTCCTTGCCAGAATTGGACCCCGCTGCCCGTGTTGGCGCCGTCCCATATCCATCGTCCTTCCACGGCCATGTCGTTGCCGCCGATCCACACGTACGCGGCACCGCCCCCGTCGGGAGCAGTAGTGTTCGACGGCGTGATCCCCGCATTCGAGATCAACTGGGTGAACAAGGCCGTCTGCTCAGCGGCGGAGTTGATCTCCGCGAGAACGCCCCCGCGTTCATGCGCACAAGCCGCCGCCTGGACCCAGGTACGCTTCTCCCGCACAACCTCGTAGGACTTGCCGCCGTACACGAAGTGATAGATGTTCGCGCTGTTCGCGCACTGGGTCCTGACTTCCGCAGGCAATACGAGAATCGCTGCGGACATGACGGCCGGGAATAAAAGCGATTTCATCGTTGCTCCTCATATCGGCGATGAGCTCGGGACAACCTCGATGTTTCCTTTGCCGAAAAATAGGCCGCGACCGAATCAGCCCCAACCATCGAACATTCTTCTTACCCCTCGGATGCAGTATCGATACCACTTCTGCCCGCCGGACGATGTAGCAGATCATTGAACCATGCTTTCGGATCACCGTCTGAAAAAACGGCTCCGGCTGAGAAAGGATTTTTGCGGATACGGGATTCGTAGTTGCTTCGTGTGGAGTCCACGCCCGCCGAGGCGCCGATTCGAGCTTCGGATCTGCGACACTTGAATAGACTGTTTGCGATCTGCATCTTCCAACCATGATGTAATCCATGAAAAACACATCCGAATTTGACGATGGGAATGCGCGGCAGGGAAACCACCCGATACGATTACTGGGGCATTTTCGTAACGTGGATCGATTCGTTCGAACCTTATGCCCCGTATAGGGATAAACTCCTCTCCTATTTCGGGAACGATACGAGAACCGATTTCAAGAATAGGCAGCTCTGTCTTTACAACGCGTTGTCCGATCGCAAGAGGTTCAACTGTGGATATCGACTCGGCATCAACGTTTTTCAGAACTGCGACCACGGCTGCCGCTATTGCTATGTGAACGGGTACTGCGGGGGGATTGGCAGGGGGAAAACACGACCCTCGTACCTGAAGACACTATCCAGGGATCTCGCCGACTTCGAGTCCTTGGGTATGCCTCCCGCGGACGTCCACATCTCGAATTCAACGGACCCCTTGCAAAGCCGGCTGGAAACAGCGTCAAGGCACACGTTCCATACACTGCGGCTTCTCGCCGCGAAGCAACATTTGTTCAACTCGGTCATTCTCCTGACAAAGAACCCCTCTCTCTTGCTTTCCGAGTACAACTGCAACACGGATGGGTTCGAATCCAAAGGGCAAGGCTATCTGGAATCTCTCCTCGCCATGAAGGAGAAGGTCCGCATCGAAATCAGCATCGCGTTCTATAACGACGACAAGTACAAGGAGATCGAACCCGGGGCACCTTCTCCGAAGGATCGTATCGCCGCGCTGAGGAGACTGATCGATGAGTATGGATTCAAGGTACGGCTTCGGCTCGATCCGATTTTTCCGCATGCTTCGGGTATACAAACGCGTGATGAGATTTGCCGAATCCTCGACGAATCGGTAAAAACAGAGTTCATCATCTCGAAGCCTCTTCGCTTGCCGAAGAAGGTAAATCAGGAATTTTTAAACCGTTTGATGCCCTTCTATTCCGGGGGGAAGAATGAGGGTGTTGAATGGCATTCAACCCGATGGGTCTATTCGCACGAAAGAAAAATCAAGGAGATGGCTTTCTTACGCGATGAGTGCCAAAAAAGGGGAATGCTGTTGGTGGACTGCAAATCGACGGTACTTGTGGATAAAAGGGGCGAACCGATTCTCAAACGCATACTCGAGAGAGGGATTTCGGATTTTGAAGCATGAATCCCGTTGCTTGTAAGCACAGTGGCCAATCGTATGCGTTCGATCATGATCTACCAAAGGTATGCTCTGATCGCGGCCACTCTAGGTTTTTATAGAGGTTGAAAAAATGCCAAGCATCCTGGTTTTGATTAATGGTCTCATCAGCGGAACGCCGCTGGAGACGGCGGCAACCGGGAAACGGGATCCCCTTTAACGGATCAGAAGCATCCGCCGAACCAGCATCAGCCCCGGTGTTTCGAGGCGGGCAAAGTACAAGCCCGCGGGGAGGCCTCCGGCATGGAACACCCGCCTCTGCGTCCCGGCGGGCTGGATGCCTCCATCCGCCAAGCATGCGACCTCACGCCCGAGAAGGTCAACGACGACCAACCGCGCAGGCATCGGCCGCGGCAGAGTGAACTCCAGGACCGTCGAGGGATTGAACGGGTTCGGATAGTTCTGGCCGAGCGCGATTCCCGCCACTGAGCTATTCGGCGCCTCGACGGCGACGATCACATCGACGGTCCCGCTCAGACAGCTTGCCCGGCCGTCGTCGGTGTAGCTCTGCAGGGCGATGCGCCGACCTTCCGGCGACGGGATCGTGAGGCTCACGCCACTCTCCTCGCGGAAGAGGTCCGCGACAACGGAATCGCCGCCTGCCTGGTCGAGCAGGTGTACGACGTACCCGATGACGGCAGGGTTCGACACCGGCGTCCAAGCGACCGTCGCCACGTGCGTATCGGGGTTGTACGACACGCGGATGTCGGCAGGGGGGAGAAGGTCGACTTTCGTGTTGGCTGCTGTTCCTCCGTAGGCCGTGACGATGCCGTCCGCCCCTTCCAGCGAGGCGAGCACATGATATTCGCAACGCGACATGTCGTCCGACAGACGGAAAGCCGCATGTCCTGCGGACGCGGGGGCCACCGCAACGACGTCCCCGTCGCCATATTCCGCATCCTCGTCGAGCATGACGTAGACGGAGTCCGTCGCGCGCCTTCCTCCCGCATCCCAGGTCACCGTCACCGTGCGGTCCTGCTGCGTGACGGAGATCGCGAACGGCGCCGGCTGCTGGACGGTATAGGTGAAGACGGTATCGGTCGGCGCAGGGTTCTGACGCTCGAGTGTCCATATACCGGCAGCGGGGTTTTGCAGAGTCCAGAAGACGCGGCGACGGTCCGTGCTGCGCGTCAGCATCACGCTCCCGTCCGGTGCTGTTCGATCGTAGAGCGTGCCCGCCGGGTCTTTCAGAGTCCCCGCGTCGGGTGCCGGCGAACCGCGCAGTTCCAAGACGGCGAGTGTCGTTCCCCCCGCTATGGTGATGCGGTCGGACCGCGGCGCGAAGAGCAGCGACTCGCCGGGCGGTGGCGGCGTAGCGGTGATCGGCGGGTCGTATGCATACTGCCACTGGAAGAAATCCGGGTCACCGGCTGCCTTGTGCATGTCGACCATGAACCTGAGCACGTGCGGGCCGAAGCGGGAGCTGTCGGAACGTATGGAAGCCTCGCCCGCGATGAACGCGAACTTCCCCTTCGAGAACTCGGCTCTGCAGGACGCGATGACCGGGAACCCGACGACCTGCGCCAGCCACGAGTAGGGGAAATCGTCGCTCAGCTTCGGAAGGGTCAGGGTGCCTTCCACGGTCCCCGCGAAGCGCGGCGGCGACCACTTGTTGCTCATCTTCGCGGATCCGCTCGCCGTGATGTAATACGTTCCGCCGTCCGGCGTGAACAGTTTCAAGTCGCCCGCGAGGGTCATGAGCTTCTGCGGGAAATCGTACGTGACCGACGGCCTCCCCACGATTTGCCAATGCTCTGTGCCGGGGGTACACATGATGCGCGCCTCGGAGCGTGCGCCCAGGATGCCCGGCCTCTTGTACGTGCCTGCCACGTCGACATTGTAGAGGGACGGCGACGTGATGTCGGAGAAAATCCCCCCCAGCTCGACATCGAGTTCCTGCGAGGTCAGCCCGGCCACGTGCCCGAAGAACCCCGAGATGCCGATGGTGCTCGTCCCCAGCACGAACACGGGCGGGAACTTCGACTCCAGCCGCCACGCGATGCTGTCCACCTGCCCGTGGGAAATCCCCACCCCTGCGCCGACCGTCCCGAGGGGCATCTTCACCTCCGCGCCGGCGCGCCAAGACTCCTTCGACTGGTCGTACGCCAGCGTAAGGGAGTTCAGGCACCAGCCGGGGAAGAAGAGCCCGAGGTTCTTCAGCTCCCCGTCGAAGGAGACGCCGTCGTCGCGGCTGATCGACACCTCCTTGAGTTCGAGCTCGGTGTTCTTCGCGCCCGTGCCGCAGGAAGCGGACAGCCCCTCGAAGGCGATGCCGACTGCGGCAGTAATGCCCCAGCACGGGAAGGCCCCGTGGTGAAACTTCAGTTCCTTCAAGGTCGCCTTCATACCGAACAGGCTGATCGAATCGGCGAACATGCGGTTGGCGAAGCCTGTGATCCTTCCCGAATCGCCGACAAGCAGGTTCTCGTACTTCCCTCTCGCGAGGACGATATCCGTCAGCCCGCCGCCCGGAAGCGGAACGTCCGGAATGCTGAGCACGCCGTCGAGGCCGATCGTGTAGGCGGTGGTGTCGACGACGACTACACCGAGGAAGCGGAGGATGTCGTTGATCGTGATAGTGCCTGACGCGGTTTTCTTCGAAGTCGTCCCGACCGTCTGCCACGCGGCGTTGCTGACACAGACGTGGAGCCATGGCGATCCCGCAGGACCGACGTCGATGCAGGAGGTCGATGCCTGAGGCTTTTCGCTCCAGAGGACGAGATCCGGCAGAGCCGCGTTCGTAATGCGGCAGCGGTACTCGCCGGTTGCGGCGTCGTCCACGAGCAGTTCCGGCTTCGTCTCCCCGGGAAGCGGGTTATTGTCCCGGAACCACTGGTAGACATTGCCCGCCCCGCCGACGCGCACGACGAATCGCGTCTTCGAATCGACTCTGTCCACTGCCACGGGAACGTCCGCCTGCGGCGCATAGAAATATTCGGCGACACCGACATTCGGCAGGAGATCATCGAACGTCAGCCGGTTGTAATCGCACCACAGACGTCGGACTTTCGGAAACCGCGCTCTCAGCGCGACCAGCGAATCGAACTCGTTCCCCCCGATATCGAGTTCTTCGAGTTCCGGGGCCGTGACCGGCCCGAAGGTCCCTCCCAAGCGGTTCGTGCGCAGGTTCAGAGACGTCAGGCCGGGGAAAGACCATGCCGGCACCGTCCCTTCGAGCCGGTTGTTCTCGAGATTCATTTGCCGGAGTTTCGGCAAGTCGAGCGGGGGGAGCGTGCCGTCGAACTCGTTGTTCGAAGCAAGGAAGACCTCGAGCGATGGGGTCGAAATGCTCGGGAGGGGGCCGCTGAGGCGGTTGCGCTCCACACTGAGCCGGACGAGCTTCGGCAGGGAGAAACGAGGGAGCTGTCCCGTCAATTGATTCGCGCTCACGTCGATCGAAGTCAGCTCGCCCTGCGCGTAAGCGGGTATCGAGCCGGTCAGCGCATTGGAAGCGGCGCTGAAAACCTTGAGCTTCGCGCAGCCGGCAAGAGGGGGAAGGTTCCCCGTCAGCTGGTTCGCCTGGAGGTAGAGACTGACGAGTTCCGGCATCGCGAAATCGGGGATAGGCCCCGTGAGCTTGTTGTCGTTCAACGAGATGGCGACCAGCGTCTTGTGCGGGAAAGCGGGGATGCCGCCCGAGAGTTGGTTGCGCGACAACGAAAGCACCTCGAGCAGAGGGCACGCCGCGAAATCGGGGACGGGCCCTGTGAGCTTGTTGTTGGACAGCGAGAGGGACTTGAGGAGAGGGTAATTGAACGACGGGATAGGTCCCGTCAAGGCGTTGCTCGACAGGTACAGGAAATCCATGCGGGGACACTGCGGCGGGATGATCGGTCCCGAGAGCTTGTTCCCCTCGAGGTCGAGCATGGTCAGGGAGGAGAAGGCTAAGAGGGGCATCTGTCCCGTGAGGTTGTTGTACGGCATGCTGATGGCTCCCACGGTGCAGGTCACGAGGATGCGGTCGGGGAGCGTGCTCTCGCTCTCGTCGAAGGCCACGCCGTAAACGGAGGGTTTCGTCGGCTGTTCGCCTTCGGGGACGGGCCAACCGCTGCGGTCCGTCCAGTTCTCACCGCCGGTCGCGGTATAGAAATCGTTCAACTGCGAAGCCTCGGGGACGATATACACTTTGGGTTTCGTCTGCGCCTCGCTCCGGCCGAGAACGAGCGGAAACACGACGACGAACACGAGCGTCGGCAGTATCGCGACTCTGTGGGAACGCGCACGGTGCATGAGTATTCCTCCAAGGTTTGGAATGGTGAAGGGCAACGAGCTGCGCGAAGTCCCACAATTTCCGGACGCGCTGTGGAAACGAATGCGCAGGTATTCAAGCAAAGACATACGGTAATGGACGAAGAGGGCGGGGGCAGCGCGGTGCTGCGGATGAATGGAGGAAATCGCAGACCCTCGGACTTTTTCGGTAACTCAGCCGACACGAACGGAGATGACGGGAATACCTGCACCACGCTGCATCGATTCGATAACGCATCGGGAGGCATGACCAACGAGATCGAACGTACTACCCCGAAGCCCCCGGTTCTGGAATGGGTCGTTCCCCATGAAGGGAATGGACATGGGCAGGTCGGTAGGTGTGGAATAGAGGTGGTGAGATCCCTGTACGATTCAAGATACGTCTTTTCGGATTCTCTCTCATTACGGAATGGTGGAAAGACGGTGGAAGAGGAATGGACGGATAGATCCCTTCACGTCTCCTGGAGGGTTCAATGCCGAACCAACCGTTTTTTCTTTGGAGGGAAATGGTCGGCACCCGATTGTCGGGGGAACCCCATAGACTTCCCGCCCTTGAAGACATCCGTGTAAACCCAGTGGGTGCTCGCCCCGATTGGGGGCACGGTCCACCTGTGCATCCCTTCCAACCCGTGAAACGAAGGAGGCTGCCGTCACGTGTGCGTTTCACCGAAACCGATCGGCATGGGATGCCCGAGGACATGGCGCCCTATAAAAAGACTTGTTACTCCTCTATTCCTGACAATTCGATACGCTCGAGTCTCTAGACATTTCTCACCCTCGCGACACCATGTTGTTCGGATCCGATACGAACCGACCTGATAGTTCTCCCTCGCTTTCTCATCGGGGTGACTGTTCCTTGAGGAGCGAAATCTTTCTCTCCACGATTAATTTCATACCCGATTTCCCTGGATGGAATCCGGTAGAACGGAAAGAATGCAAAAGGGCGGACAGATCGGACGCCTGCGCACTCCCTTTTCATCCGCCCTCGTCGAAACCCATCATTGCTCCCCCCAAGAACGAGCACGAAAGCCGTTCGCTTCGACCGCCGATGCGGGAGGGGTCTTTCGATGAGAGAGCGTCGGGCTCCGCCGCCTACAGGTTCACCAGCACTTCCATCAGCATCCAGGTATAGGGATTTGCCCCGTCGAAATAGAAATCGCCCGGCTTGAAATGATCCAGCACGACACGGCCGTTGAGCGTTTTGCTCGGTTTGTAGGACAAGGTCGCGATGTAGAGGTCACCGCGCGTTTTCCCCGTCCCGCCGGGGAAGCTCCTCCCCGCTTCGGGCGCTCGCGGTGCGAGGAGCCAGTGGTAGTCGATCGAGAAGGTCAGCTCGGGTGCGACGTCAAACGACAGCCCCGCGTACAACGAAACGAAATTCGACCAGTAGGCGACGGAATGTTCGGGGATCAGCGCGTAGATGTACGACTCGCTCCACTTCGGGAAGCGGCTGAACAACGGGTCCCATCCTTCGTGATCCGTGGTCGTCGGATCGTCGCCGCTGAGGTAAATGCCTCCCAGCGTGGCCGACCGCGGGATGAACCCCTTGCCGCCGACGACGTACCGGGAGTACCCGTACCCGCCGAACGCTCTCATCGTATTGCCCGACCACGAGCCGAACTGTGCGGCCGCTTCGCCGACGAGGGAGAGACCCCGCGTTACCGGGTAATCGAATCGCACGCCGGGGCAATTGACGTGGACGGTGCCTGGACGGCTTTCCAAAGCGTACGTGTTTTTCCGGATGAAATACGCCTGCGCTCCCCCGGCGAAAAAGTCGGTCGCGTAATACGCCATGATCCCTTCCTCCGGCTGTTCGGCCAAAGGCCTCTTCTTGTCGCCGAGTACCGGGAGAATTTTGTCGCGTTCCGACTGGTACGTGTAAGCGAGTGTGAGCCGCCTCGAGGGAGAAAAGGACCAGTCGGCGCGGACGGCGTTGAAGTAGAGGAGGCGGGAGCCGGCCAGGGGGGCGCCGTCCATCACGACGAACCCCTCGCCCAGATGGATGTTCTGTCTGCCGAGCTTCAATGTCAGCGGGAGCCTGGCAGGCTTGTCCCATGTGAGGTACAGCTGGTCGACGGCAATCTCGTCCTCGTCGAACGCGCGCGTTTCCGGGACGAAGTAGTAACGGCACTCGTTGGTGAACCGCACGTCCACCGCCAAGCTCGTCGCAGGGACGATGCGCGCCCAGACGCTCGTCCGGTTGCGCAGGTAACTGGTCCCTTTCCTCGCATCCTTCGATAGCCCGACGGCATTGTCGGTGGTCTCGATGCGTATGCGCTGTTGGTACCCGAATCGGACGAGAGGGGCGCTCTGCGCAGTGCTGTCCCGCCCTTGGCCTGCGGCATTGCAGAGAAAAACCCATGAAAAGAAAACCGGCAACGAGAGGAGTATGCGACAGGCTGGATGCATGGTATTCCGCCCTCGGGGAAACATGTTCATGAATGATGGGATCGATGGAAGGCCGGGCTGAACAACCGCCCGGGAGGACACCCGAAACCTACGCCGTCGGCCGTTCTGCGGCAAACATAGCGACGGCATAGAGCCGGCCGGACCGATGGTGCGGTGGGGTACACTGGCCTTTTACACTGCCCTTCGCATTGTCCTCTGCCCCCTGTATATTCGTCACTGCCGCCCGCACGGCGGCAACCCTTCCCCGACCCTCCCACAAGACCGCTGCGGACCTTCCATGGGCATCATCCCCGTCATCCTCGCCCTATCACCCGTCATCGTCGTCTTCCTGCTCCTCACGCTCCGTCGCACGCCCGCCGATATCGCCGGCCTCATCGGGTGGGTCGTCGCCGTGATCGTCGCCTGGCTCTACTTCGAGACGCCGCTCTCCGTCGTCTTCAACGCGAGCATTGCAGGGCTGCTGGCCTCGTTGCCGATCTCATTCGTGGTGGCAACATCGCTATTCCAGATGGCCGTGATGATCGAAACGGGCGCGATCAGGCGGTTGGTCGCTTTGATCAAGTGCGTAGCGCCGACGGACCAGGTCGCGCAGATCCTGATCATCAACATCGGGTTCGGGACGCTCCTCACGGCACTGGGCGCCGTGCCCGTCTCCATCCTCCCCCCCATCATGATGGCACTCGGCTACACGTCGTTCGTCGCCATCGCCCTGCCCGCGATCGGCTACGACGCCCTCTGTACGTATGCGCTCCTGGGCGTTCCCGTCGTCGTGTTCGCGAATTTCGTCAACATGCCGGTGAACGAGGTCGGGCATTTCTTCGCGCGCTTCATGCCCATCATCAGCAGTTGCATCGCGTTGGGGATGATGTGGATCGTCGGGCGGTGGAAGATGATGTTCAAGGGCTTCGTCCCCACCGTGATCGCCGGGCTCACGGCAGGGTTCATCGCGATCGGCATGAATGCGGTCAATCTCGTGACCCTGACCGGCATCGCCGCCGGCGCCGGCGTCATCCTCGTCATGCTCTTGTACTTGAAGCTCATCGGCCGCCGCATCATCGACCGTTCGAGGCTCCAGCCGGACGACTTCGAGGCGGAACGCTCCATGTCGCTCGCACGGGCACTGTCGCCGTGGATCATTCTCACGGCGGCGTCCCTGATCGTCAACGCGCCTTTCCTGCCGTTCTTCCCGCTCTTCTTCAAGCATATCGCCATGCCGATCGAAATCATCCCCGGCGCCCCCGAGAAGCTCCGCGTTTTCTGGCAGGCATATTTCTGGATCCTCGTCAGTACCGTCCTGGCACTCCCCTTCCTCAAGACGACACGCGAACAGCTGTCCGTCTCGTGGAAGAAATGGATCCGACGCGCGCCGAGGCCGGTCTTCGCGGCAGCCGTCTTCTTCGCCATCGCGTTCATCATCAACCACTCGGGCAAGGGCGCGGACTGGAAACTCGTCGAGCCCATGCACAACATGGTCGTCGTCGTGGCCGGGGCCGCCGCGGAAACCTTCGGCGCCCTCTACCCCTTGATCGCGCCGTTCCTCGGCCTGCTCGGCGGTTTCATCAGCGGTTCGGAAACGTCATCCATCGCCATGCTCACCGCCCTGCACATGACGACGGCCGAAAAAATCGGGGCGGTCGGCCTGCTCATCGCCGCCGCCTCGGGAATCGGCGGGGGGCTGGCCAGTGTCATTTCCCCCGCGAAGTTGCAGAACGCCGCGGCGAGCATCGACCGCATCGGCGAAGAATCGAAGGTCATCCGGACGCTGTTCGTGATATCAATCCTCATCACGGCGGTGTGCGCCGCTCTGGCGCTATTGTGGGCGTTCTGAACGAGGGGGACGCGGGGTTCCGCGTCCGCGAATACCCGTCCGTTCTCAGCGTGCGTTCACGACACATATCCCGTCCCGGAAAAACGCGCTGCCTCCTTTAAGCGCTCGAAACACGGGCGGATCCCGTCCCTCGATCCTGTCGATCCCCCATCCCGCTTGCCTGTCGTCACCTCTCGACCCGTGGAAAGCGACTGCATGGGTCATCCGGAACGCTCGCGGAATCTCTCGACGATCAGGCGATCGAGGGCACAGAAAGGCGGAACGAATCCCCGCGCGCAGCCACGGCCACACCCAGGGAGCCGGGATGAACAGCAATCTCCTTTTGCTGGAGCCGGTGTCTCGAGCGACAGCAGATCCCGACGAACGGCATAGGGGGTCGCCTTCGGGGGCAGAGACTATCGGGACGGACGAAGCGACTCTCGTCTCGATCCCTCAGCGCTCCCTTTGACGAGGGGCGGACCGGTCGTAGTTTCGCACGGTGCGAGGGAAGTATTTTCCTTCGCCCAAGATGTTCACGGTTTCATTCCAACACCCCGAATCGGAGACCCTCGCGATGCCCTACTCCCCCCCGAACGACGCGGCGCTCGACGTGCTCGCTTTCTCGCCGCACCCCGATGACGCGGAGCTGTACTGCGGAGGGACCCTGCTCGCCCTGAAGCGCGCGGGGTTCCGCACGGGCATCGCCGATGTGACGGGGGGGGAACTCGGCACGCTGGGGTCGCCGGAAACCCGCCTGGCGGGGAGCGAAGCCGCGTCGGCCGTTCTCTCCCTCGATGCGCGTGTTCGTCTCGGTATTCCCGACTGCGACACGGGGAACACGCGCGTGAACCGGCTCGCGGTCATCCGTGCCCTTCGCGCACTGCGTCCGACGACCATTCTCGTCCCGCCTGCGGACGAGAGGCACCCCGATCACGGGAGAACGTCCGTGCTCGTGCACGAAGCCGCCTTCGAGAGCGGCCTCGAGAAAATCGTCACCGAGGTCGACGGCGTGCCGCAAGCGCCTCACCGGCCGTTACGCATGTACGCATACGCGATGACGTGGGACATGCAGGTCCCGCCCCTCCTCGTCGACGTCTCCGACTTTTTCGAAAGGAAAATGGAAGCCGTCCGATGTTATGCGTCGCAATTCCCGGTCGCCGGACAGGAAAACGCGGCGCGGACGTCCATCAGTTCGCCCGCTTTCATCGAAGCGCTGATCGCACGCGCGCGATACCTCGGTTTCCTGATCGGCGTGCGTTACGCGGAAGGCTTTTTCCCCCTGCAACCGTTCGCCGTACCGGCAGAGATGCTCTGTACACCATGACTGGGGCGGGCCTCCGGCGCCGACCCGTGCCGTACATGCCTATATAGCCGTGCGGAAGGACAAGGCACCCAAGAGTGATGGGGTGGCGTCAGCGTTCGTCCCGGCCGGATGCGGCGCGCTCCAGTTCATCCGCAACCGCCGCCATCTCTTGGAGAATGGGTGCGCACTCGCGGATGGACGTCGCGGCAGGCTCGAAGAACGCAATGAGCCCGATCATTTCCCCCTCGAGGAGAGCGATGCGGGAATACCGGAGAGAAGCGTTGATGGAGAGCAGGCGCGGGAAGTCGACACCCGGTCCGCACTCGCCGACGTACGTCGAGAGGATCCCGGCCTTTTCCCCACGGACGACACCGATTCTCCCGTAGATCACCTGTCGCCTCCCGTCGGGCAAGGGTATTTCGAGCGAACTCACATCCTTTTCTCTGCGGTAACGGCCCGAGGAGAAAAGCGCTACCTGCTGGAGCATTTCGTGAATCGTCATGCCGGTTCCCTTTCCAAGGGGATTGTCGCCGTCAATGCGAGATGACGAGATCGATGGGCGTCTGGGGATCCACCTTATCGCCCTGGGCCGGCGATTGGGAAATGACGGTGTTCGGGACAAGCGTTCTGCTTTGGCGGTACGTCACCGTCCCGACGCGGAGCCCTGCCTCGGCCAAGCGTTTCTGGGCCTCCTCGAAGCTGAGGCCGATGAGGGCGGGCACATCCTGCTGAACGACCTCCGGCCCGCTGCTGACCGTGAGACCGACCCGCGTCCCCTTGGGAACGTTCCTGCCTTCCAGCACGTCCTGGGTGACGACGATATCGACGGGGAAGGGGGACGGTGTCATCGTGACGGTCCCGACCTGGAGATCGAGCTGTTCGAGCGTGATCTTGGCGTCGCGCAGCGACCTGCCCCGCAGGTTCGGCACCGTGACGCGTTTCTCCCCACCGCTGACGGTGAGGTAGACGTTGCGTCCCTCCCGCACGACGTTGAACGGCGCGGGGTTCTGGTAGACGATCATCCCCGGCGGCATACGGTCGTCCGGCACCGTGTCCTTGAGAACCGGTTTCAGTCCGCGGTACTCGAGCGTACGCCATGCCACGTTCATATGCATCCCGCAGACGTTCGGGACAGGAATCTCGCTCCTCCAATGGACGATCCACGGGAGAATGAACATGTCGAGAAGGAGCACGAACAAGACTGCACCGGCGGCGATGAGGGCACAGCGCCGCACACGTTGCGAGGAGAGAAAACTGCGCAGGCTCATGCGCCGAACTCGTCTCTCGAATGGACGGCACCGCCAGGGGAGGTGGCGGGAGCGGTTTCGCGGGTGCGGTGGGGGACACACCCGGCACGCGCACACGCATACCGTTCACCGGGGGAGGCGTCTCCCCACCCCGCGGAAAAGGCTTCGCTGTTTCTCATTGCACACCGAGCAATTCCACTTCGAACACGAGGACGGCATTCGGCGGAATGGCGGGTGGAACGCCCTGTTCGCCGTATCCCAGCTTCGGGGGGATGATGAGGCGCCGTTTCCCGCCCACCTTCATGCTCATGACCCCTTCGTCCCAACCCTTGATGACCTGCCCGACTCCGATGGTGAATTCGAAGGGCTGTCCTCGGTCGTACGAGCTGTCGAAAACCCTCCCATCGGATAATTCCCCGATGTAGTGCACGCGGACTTTCTTCCCTTTCTCCGGGGAAGCGCCTGTCCCCACGACGAGGTCCACGTACTTCAGACCGGAAGGCGTCGTCACGACCGGCGTAATGCGAGTCTTCGCGGTGCGTTTCTTCTGGGCAGGCGCGGAAACGAGGGGGAGGGCGAGGAGGAGAACGAGGCAAAGGGCTCGATGCATTGGACACTCCTCGTCAATGAACGACGCGGAACAGCCTGGCGGCTTTCGCATGGCCCGCGTCGATGTGCAAAAGGTACTCGCCCTGCGGGAGGAGCCTGCAGTCGAACACCACGCGTGCGTCGCTCTCCGCGCTTTCGACCAGGGGGGAGACGGCAACCAAGCGCCCTGCCATGTCGTAGATCACCGCACGGATGCACGCACCGGCTTCAACAGAAATGGCGGCGGTGACATGTTCCGAAGCGGGATTCGGGAACACGTGGACAGCCGGGCTCACAGACGCGCCGGACAGCTCGACGCCGGTCTGCCCCATGAGCCACCCGATGACGCGCGTGAGAATCTCGCCGCGGGAAACCGCGATGCCGATTCCCTCCAACCCGAAACCGAAATACACGAGCCGGTTCTTCGCGTCCGCGTAGCGGAGACCGGCGACCTCGTTGCCCGTACCGTAATAGAAGACGGGGATGGCGCCGTCCCGCGGTGCGATTTCGTCCGGCGTGTCCTGGTTCTGGACCCCGCCCGTGAACGAGATATTGAACCCGTCTCCGATCGGGTCGCCGGGAACACCGCGGATGGTGGTTGCAGGGTTGTCGTCACGCACGTAGTCTGCGTGGAGGTATCGCGTGACGAAGTCCGGATCGCGATAGAATCCGTAATTCTGCGCGTCGGGGTCCGCGAGGCCCCACGCGATCTCGGCACCGGTGATGAACAGGCGTCCCCCGCCGTCGAGATAGGATTTCAAGAGATCGACATCCGACTCGCCGAGCACATTCTTCCCGACCTCGCAGACGAGGACGGGAGATCGGGCGACGTCGAAAAGCGGGATGTCATCCGGCACGATGAGCGCGTAGGGATACGGCCCGCGTTCCAGGGCCTGCGAATAAGACTGGCCGATCGCGGCATTGCCTTCGTCCATCACGAGGACCGGCACCGTGATGCCGCCCGCGTACATCCGGAACGAGGCGCGTGCCATCCCGCCCAATGTGCCGCGCACGACGACATCCACCGATCCGCCGCGGTTTTTCGTCGCTGCCGGCACGATCTCGACGGATACGGTGAGGGGCACGTCGCGTTCGAGGGTGACGGTCGCCGGCGAGGTCGCGGGCACGCCGTTCACCGAGAGCGCGTGTGTCCACCCGGCAGGTGCGTTCAGCGTCGTCGTCACGGTGAACTCCCCTGCGACCGGCGAACGGAGTACGGCATCGAACGTGACGGGGTCGTTCGCACCGGAGCCGACTTTCGCGACTGCAGGCACGAGGCACTCGAGGCGGATCCGGTCCGTTCCCACCTGCAACACCTCGCGGGTAGCGTCGTCTTGGATGAACGCGACGACGAACAGGGCCTCGGCGTTCCATTCTGCGTCGAGCGTGAAGGACTGGTCGAAGCGCTTGGTCTCGTTCGCGGCGATCGCAAAATCGATACCCGCGGGAGACGGCAACATGGCACGTGCGATGTAGGGGAAATCCTTTTCGCCGTTCGTACCGGCTGAAGCATAGAAGTGGTAGCCTTCGACGACCACGATCCGCAGTTTTTTCCCGCTCACCGCCTCGCTCGACGTCACGGCGACTTCGACGTCGACCTGGCTCCCGGACGCCTGTTCGCTCACCGTGATCGCGAGAGGCGAGGTTTCCGGGTAACGGGCAAGGGCGTTATTGAGCGCTATGGTATCCGACGGTGCCCCGTCCCAGCCCCCCGTGACGCGTGCAGGGGGCCGGCCGTTCACCACGACCGTCGGCACACCGTTGATCCCGTAATAATCGACGATGCGCGCCGTGTGCATGGCCGGGTTCGCCGAGTACATCACATCGCGTCCCGGCCAGGAGGCGTGGTAGATGACCGTGACGGCGCGCGAGGCGATGTGCGGCCGTTCGATGTACTTCTGGAACGTCGGGTTTTCCCGCGCACAGGGCGGGCAGCTCGCGTTCGTCGCTTCCTCGAACAGCACGAATCGCGGGGACTGTGCGAAAACGGAGGCTGTGAGGAGAACACATGCGACCAATGCGAGGGGCCATCTCATGCGTATCATGGTGTCATCCTGGAGAAGTGAGGGTTCGAATCGATGAAGGTGAACGTGGAAGAGAGAAGGAACCCGCTGTGCGCCGTCCTGCGTCGTCAACGGGTGAGCGTGAAGCGTGCGTGCGTTCGTTTCTCTCCCGCCGTGAATCGGAGAAGGTACATTCCCGCCGGGAGCGTAACTGTTTCGAGGGGGATGTGGTACACCCCCACGGCGAAGAGAGACGGTTCGGAAGTGTACAGGCAACGGCCTGTGAGGTCATACACCTGCCATTGGACGCGGCCGGGCTCGTCGAGAACGAACGAGAGAGTCACACGGCCCCGCGAGGGGTTCGGTGCGAGGGAAAGTGCAGGCATCACGGTTTCCGGCCCAACCTCGATCACGGGTGAAACGTGCGCACCGCCGTCGGCATCCACCTGCCTGAGGCGGTAGAAGAGGAGGCGCCTATCCCCTGAGGGGGATAGTGCGTCCTCGAAGACATAGTCCGCAGGCGTATGCGCCGTGCCGCGCCCGGCGACGAAACCGATCGTTTCGAAAACCGCAGGACCGCCGCTTCCGGCTACGACGGGTGCCCTCTGCACCTCGAAACCGACATTGTTCGTTTCCGCGGCGACGGTCCATTTCAACAGGATAGTTCCGCCGTGTCGGACCACCGAAAAAGCGGTCAGTTCAACCGGCAGAGGAATGCCGTTTCCGAGGAGTTCGACGTACACCGGGCTGCCGGGGAAAAGACCGCTCACCACAGCCGAATCCGTACGAAGACCCAGGGCACTCGGCGTGAAACGCATGACGACGGTATGGCTGGCGTTGGGTGGGACCGTCACCGGCCCGCCGCCGGAGAGAATCGCGAAATCGCTCGGGGAATGGAGAATCGTGACGCTCGTGATCACGATCGGCAAAGGGGAGGTGTTCGTCAGGACGAAAGTCGAATCCTTCCACAGGCCGACCTGCACGTCCCCGAAGTTCACGGAGTATTGTTGAGCCTGCAGCGAGGCGGCGGCAACGGTGACGATGATGAACGAGAGGAAAGGAATGGGCGCTGACCGAGCTTTCATGGCTGCCCTCCTGCGAATGGACAACATCTCTTCTTTAGGAAAAATGCTCAATCACTGCCTGGGAGACAAGGACCGTCGGAGGTGTGTCGTCATGGGGAGGGAAATCCCCGGCACGGGATCCTTTCCCGTCCGTGTACGATTCCGAGCGTGAGACAAGCGAGCCGGTACCTGCGGCATGGACCTTTCGCGGAATACCGATGCTCCGCCTTACCAGGCGGTCCGGGCGCTTGCCGACCACGTCTCGCCGATGCGTTTCACGGCCGGGAGAATACCGGCAAGACGCGCGGCCTCGAGGAAACGGCGGATGGGTTCGCCGGTTTCCTCGTCGCTCTGGATAAACGTTCCCCAGTGCACCGGCATGACGACACGCGCCCCGAGATGTCCCGCCATCTCCACCGCCTGCTCGGGCGTGCAATGGACATGAATCCAGGGATCGTAGGCGCCGATGGGCATGATCGCGAGTTCGAGGTTCCCGACGCGCTGCCGGACTTCTCGGAAACGATCATGGTACGCCGTATCTCCGGCGAAGACGAAGGAGCGGCCCTTCTTCGAGACGAGATACGCGTTATAGCTCCGCCCGTCGGCGTTGCCGCGCGAGCGATCCTGTTCCCAGGGCAGGCGCCAGCCGAAATGTTTCACCGGCAGGGCTTCGATCTCGACGCCTTTCACCGATATCTTTTCTCCCCAGTCGAGTTCAACCACGTGCCGGAGCGGGAGATCATCGAGTAAATCTGCTGTGTTCGCCGCCGTGACGACCGAAGCACCCGGGTCGATATGCTCGAGTGTGGGAATATCGAGATGATCGAAATGCGCATGCGAGAGGAGTACGAGGTCCGGTTTCGGCATCCTCTCGAGCGAAAGTGCGGGGGCGACGAGTCGGCGCGGCCCGAAGACGATCCCTGCTATGTGGAACCCCACACGCGACGACATCACGGGATCCGTGAGAATCCATGTCCCGAAGAAATTCAGAAGAACGGTGGCATGTCCGATCCATGCCGCCGTGAAATCGTCGGCTACCCACGACGCAGGGTCGGGTATGCATCCCGGCGCCGTCGTCTCGGGACCGGCGAAGAGCAACTCCCATCGGGAACGGCGAAGGCGGGGACCACCCCCCACGTTCGTCGAGGGTGTGAGAGCCCCGAACCCAAGCGCTACGAGAAATTCCCTCCTCCCGTTCATGCGTTCCGTCGTGTCTCCATCATGAGCTTTACTCCCATCGCGATTCTACACGGGAAAGATAATGCGCCGGCCTTATACCATGCGGTGAAGTTCAGAAACTCCCGGCGACGTGAAGCGGAGACACGTCGGTCTCGGTTTATGCGTTGTTGTTTCAGGGAGAAAACCCGGGAAAGAGATAAATCATATCGTGATTACCGGAATGCCAAGGATTCTCAAAGGTATGGTTCTACCCTATCGTGAAACAGGGGGGCATGCTCGCTCTCTCGCATGGATGGCCGTTTTCCAACCCCCAGCCATCTTTGTTCATGAAATCTCACCGAAGTAAATTGATATTTCGATACGGATTGGCCCGCCATCCGTTTACACGATTGTACAATCCATTCATTCCCATCTAAATACTTTCCCGAACGGAGTCGACGATGCCGAAAAGCAAAGACAAGAAAGCCGACAAGAAAAAGAAGAAAAGCCCGAAATACGTCTACTATTTCGGGAACGGCCGGGCCGAGGGGAAGGCCGATATGAAAGCCCTTCTCGGCGGGAAAGGGGCCAACCTCGCCGAAATGGTGAACCTCGGTCTCCCGGTGCCTGCCGGCTTCACCATCACGACGGAAGTCTGCACATACTACTACAAGCACGGCGGGAAATACCCCTCCGAGCTCGCCACACAGGTGAAGAAAGCCCTCGCGAAGGTCGAGAAAGATATGGGAGCCCGCTTCGGTGATCCGGACAACCCGCTGCTCGTTTCGGTGCGCTCCGGCGCGCGCGCGTCGATGCCGGGTATGATGGATACCATTCTCAACCTGGGTCTCAACGACACGACGGTCGAGGGGCTGATCCGCCGTTCCGGCAACGCCCGTTTCGCGTACGATTCCTACCGCCGCTTCGTCCAGATGTACGGCGACGTCGTGCTGGACCTGAAACCGAAGACGAAAGACGATATCGACCCCTTCGAGGAAATCCTCGACGCCAAGAAGCGCGCCCGCAGTGTGACGTACGACACCGAGTTGACGGCCGACGACATGCGCGAACTCGTGGCGGAGTTCAAGGCCGCCATCGCCCGTGAGACGGGGCATGCCTTCCCGGAAGATCCCTGGGAACAGCTCTGGGGTGCCATCGGTGCCGTGTTCGGGTCCTGGATGAACGAGCGGGCCATCGTGTACCGGAAGCTCAACAACATCCCCGAGGACTGGGGGACGGCCGTGAACGTCCAATCGATGGTGTTCGGGAATATGGGCGAGGATTCCGGCACTGGCGTCGCCTTCACCCGCGACGCCGCGACGGGCGAGAACGTCTTCTACGGCGAGTTCCTCATGAACGCGCAGGGCGAAGACGTCGTCGCGGGTATCCGCACACCCCTGCCGATTTCCCGGCTCGCGGAGAAGGACCCCAAGTCGTACAAGCAGCTGCTCAACATCCGGAAGGTGCTCGAGAAGCATTACCGCGAAATGATGGACATCGAGTTCACCATCCAGAACGGCAAGCTGTACATGTTGCAGTGCCGGGTCGGGAAGCGAACCGCCTTCGCGGCCATCCGCATCGCCGTGGACATGGTGAAAGAGCGCCTCATCACGTCCGAGGAAGCGCTCATGCGCATCGACCCCGACCAGCTCAACCAGCTTCTCCGGCCCGTATTCGACTACGCGGAAAAACAGCGCGCGGTATCCGAGGGCAAACTGCTCGCCCGCGGGTTGAACGCCGGTCCCGGCGCGGCGACAGGCCGTGTGGTGTTCAACGCCGAGGACGCCGTCGCGTACGCGAAACGCGGCGAGAAGGTGATCCTCGTACGCATCGAGACGTCGCCGGAAGACATCAAGGGTATGAACGCCGCCGAGGGTATCCTCACCGCACGCGGCGGCATGACCTCGCACGCCGCGCTGGTCGCGAGACAGATGGGGAAAGTCTGCGTCGCGGGCTGCGAAGCGCTGCGCATCGATTACCGCGCCCGGGAAATGCGCATCAACGGCCGCGAAGAGGTCGTCCGGGAAGGCGACCCTATCTCGCTCGACGGGACGACAGGCGAGGTCATCCTCGGCGCCGTTAAGACACGGCCGAGCGAAGTTCTCCAGGTGCTCATCGACAAGTCGCTGGACCCCGGCGACGCGCCGGTGTACCGGATGTATGAAACGCTCATGCGTTGGGCGGATGCCCACCGCCAGTTGAAAATCCGGACGAACGCCGACCAACCCGACCAGGCGGCGAACGCCGTGGCCTTCGGTG
>JARYLZ010000041.1 GCA_029907355.1 Bacteroidota bacterium
CATGAGGACTTCCACGAGGAGAAGGATGATGGCAGCTGCGAGGGGGTACTGGTAGCGGTGTTCGTAACTCGTGAACTGTTTGACCGCGAATTCCTTCTTTTCGAGCTTCTCGAGTTCCGAAAAAACGGCGGCGATGTCGTCCTGGAGATTCGTCGCTCGTCTGTACGTGCCGCCGGTACGTGCCGCGATGTCCCGCAGGATATCCTCGTTCAATCGTGTGAGAACGATGTTGCCATCCCTGTCCGTCTTGAATTCGTTCGTTCCGACCGGAATGGGGACACCCTCCGGTGATCCCATCCCAATCGTATGGATGACGACGCCGTTCTCCGCGGCATTCTCCGCAGAGGCGAGCGGGTCATCCTCGTGGTTTTCTCCATCGGTGATGAGGATCATTGCCCTGTTCTTGCCCTCGCTTTTCGAGAAGGATCGGACGGCGAGGTCGATCGCCTTTCCCACGGCCGTTCCCGGTGTCGGTGCGCTCTCGACGTCGATGATTTCCGCCAACATGGCTGCCGCGCCGTAATCTGTCGTGAGCGGGAGCTGCGTGTAGGCTTCCCCCGAAAAGACGACGATGCCGATGCGGTCCCCTTGCAACCGTTCAATCAAACGGCGGAGCTGTTGTCTCGCCGCCTCGAGACGGTTCGGGGAAATATCGCGGGCGAGCATACTGGCGGAAACGTCTACGGCGACGATCAAATCGATACCGCTCCGCTTGACCTCTTCGTATCTCGTCCCGACTTGAGGTCCAGCGAGAGCGAGAAGCAGGCACCCGACTGCCAGGATTACAAGAACCGCCCGCACTACATATCGGATGCGGCTCCTTTCCGGCACGAGTTTCCGGACTGTCTTGAGATCGCCGATCGTCTTCATCTGCTTTTGCTTTTTCACCCAAACGAACCAGTAAAAAAGCGCCAGCACGGCGAGAGCGATGAACCATACGAAGTATTCCGGATGTGCGAAGCGTATCATCTTTTTCCGAAATGCCGGTCAAGGGATTTTCCGGAACACGAAACCCGAGAGGACAAGTTCAATGCCGAGAAACCCGAGAACCAAGAGAACGTACTGGGGGTAAAGTTCCCGGTACCGTCGGAATTCCTTCACCTCGATCTTGGTCCTCTCCATTTTATCGATTCGATTGTAAATCTCCTCGAGCTTCCTGTTGTCGGTTGCACGGAAATACATGCCGTCCGTTTCCCGCGCGACCTGTTGAAGCATGTTCTCGTCGATCTCGACGAGCATTTGTTGGTATATCGTGCCGTAGGGCGTCTTGACAGGGTACGGGGCCGTTCCGCGGCTCCCCACGCCGATGCAATAGATGCGGATTCCGAACTGCGCCGCGATTTGGGCAGCAGTGAGCGGGTCGATCGCTCCCATGTTGTTGACGCCGTCGGTCAGGAGGATCATCACCTTGCTCTTCGCTCGACTCGTGCGCATCCTGTTGATCGCCGTCGCGATTCCCTCCCCGATCGCCGTCCCATCTTTGAGCTGTCCCATCTTTACCTTTTGCAGGAGATCGACGAGGACGTCGTAATCAGTCGTCAGGGGACACTGGGTGAAGCTCTCTCCGGCGAAGACCACCAGACCGATGCGGTCATTCATTCTACCGCGGATGAATTCCTCCGCGACGCGTTTAGCCGCCTCCAAACGGTTCGGCCGGAAATCCTCGGCCAGCATGGAACCAGAAATATCGAGAGCGAGCGTAATATCGATCCCCTCGCGATAGACGTTCTCACCGCGAGCAGTGCTCTGGGGACGCGCGAGGGCGATGATGGAAGCGGCGAATGCAAGCAAACGGAAGAGGAGCGGGAGGAACCGGAACCGAACGCGCCAGCTCGGGGGGAGATGTACCGTCAGCTCAAGAGATGGGTGCCGAAGGGCTGCAGTTTTTTTCCTCCCTCGCCACACGCTCCATGCCGCGAGAAGCGGTAGGAGGAAGAGGAGCCACAGGAATTCGGGATCGGCGAAATGTGTGTGCGGCTCAAGCATGGGCGATTTCCGCGTATTGTTCCTCGGCAACCGCCGTGCGCGTGCGTTCCAGAAAGGTTCGCGCGACGGACATTCCGATCAGGTGCTCTGCGTCGGATGGCATGTATCGGGCGAACTTCGTCATGTCCGCGATGCGAAAGACCTGTTCGAGAGACAACAGGAGTGCAGCGTCGAGACCGACGAAGGCAAGCCCGCTCATGATCTCGTCCGTCGTCTGTTCCAGGGCAGACAATCCGTACCGTCGCTCGATGTACCCACGGATGATGTAACTCAGCTCCGTCTGATAATCCTTGTGCCTGCCGCTCCGCCAGAGCTGCTTTTCCTCGAGTTCCCGCAACCGGTCCATCGCCCACTCGTAAGGCGGGATAGGGGGTTCTTCCGGTTCCACGACGCATTCCACCGGACGCTTCGGCATGTAGTGGAATGACCGACGGAGCCGAACTCCCGCGAGGATGACGACAGCCGCCACGGCAAGATAGACAAGGACTTCCCACAAGGTGATCGGAATACGGAGGACGTCTTTGATATCCCGGTACGGTTTGCTCGTATCGACCGGGATACCGACAACGCGAAGAACGAGCGGATTGGTCTCCACTGTGGAAATCATCGTGTCTCCGGGAATCGAGTACTTGACCCGCAATCGTACAGCGGTCTGCCCCGTGTCGAAACTCGTCAGAATGTAATCCCGTTCGAAAAGCACCGACTCGCCGGAATCCCTCTTGACGGCGGGTTGTGCCGAGACGATTTCACCGGACACCACATCCTCACCACGTTCCGGAAGGGTGATGTTCCATGACTTCGGTGCCTGTACGCGAAGCTTTGCGGGGACCCAATCGCCGATGAGGATATGGGTCGAATCGGAATGCAGCCGTGCGCGGACATCCTGCGCGGATACTTCGGCGAACGTGATGACGCATGCGATCAAGAAGAGCCGTAGCTTCATACGCGGCGTTCTCTCATGCGGAAGAAGGAAACGAGCGGGCGGATGTACGATTGCTGCACATCGATGAGAATCGTGTCGACGTTGGCCGTCAAGCAGAGCCGTGTAAATTCCTCCAGCCGCCGTTTCCACGATTCCGCGTATGTGGCGCGCACGACCGGGACGGAAGTGTCCACCCACTTTTCTCGGCCGGTTTCCGCATCCGTGAATTTGACGATCCCGGCGTCCGGGAGTTCCGCTTCTCTACCATCGAAAAGCCGGACAGCGATCAAGTCGTGTTTTTTTCCGATGAGACGGAGGGCTCGTTCAAAACCTGCATCGAGGAAATCCGAAACGAGAAACAAGATGGAACGCTTTTTCACGACCCGCCCGCAGTACTCGAGCGCCTGCCCGATATCGGTCCCCTTCCCTTCCGCTTCGAAGGCGAGCAATTCACGGATAATTCGGAGAACGTGTGTCCGGCCCTTTTTCGGCGGGATGAGTTTCTCGATGCGGTCGGTGAAGAGGAGCAGACCCACCTTGTCGTTGTTCAAGAGAGCGCTGAACGCGAGAACTGCGCACATCTCTGCCGCCACTTCCCTTTTGAAGCGTGCCCCTGTCCCATATTCCTGGGAACCGCTCAAGTCGGCCGCCAACATGACCGTCAACTCTCGCTCCTCTTCGAAAACTTTCACGTACGGCTTATTGAAACGCGCCGACACGTTCCAGTCGATGAGGCGGACATCATCGCCGATCTCGTATTCGCGCACTTCCGAGAAGTCCATTCCCCTTCCCTTGAACACGCTATGATACTCGCCAGAAAACAAGTGGTTGACGAGACCGCGTGTCCGAATTTCGATCCGGCGAACGTTGCGCAGGAGTTCCTTCGTGTCCATCATTCCGTCGCCGTTACCCGTTGCCGGTTTTTCACGCCGCAAAAGTCTCCTTTCTCACGGGACTTCGATCGTGTCGAGAATTTCTTGGACGATCATCTCGGAGGTCCACTCCTCCGCCTCGGCTTCATATGTCACTGCTACGCGGTGTCGTAAAACATCATGGCAAATCGCACGGATATCTTCCGGGATCACATAACCGCGCCGCTGAATGAAGGCATGGGCTTTGCCGGCGATGGCAAGGTAAATGCTCGCCCGCGGAGACGCCCCGTACAAGATGTAATCGGTGAGTTTGGCGAGACCGTAGTCTTTCGGCTGCCGCGTCGCGAAAACGATGTCGAGGATATAGCGCTCGATTTTCTCGTCCATGTACACCGCATGCACGGCTTTCCGCGCCCGCAGGACATCCGAGATGTTTACCACAGGGTTCGCGTGCGGCGTTTCGAGGGCGGCCTGCATCCGCATGATTTCCCGCTCCTCATCCCTCGAAGGATAGCCGATTTTGATTTTCAACATGAATCGGTCGACCTGCGCTTCCGGGAGCGGATATGTCCCCTCCTGCTCAATGGGGTTCTGCGTAGCCATGACGAGAAAAGGTTCCTCGAGGGGATAGGTTCGCTCCCCGATCGTCACCTGTCGTTCTTGCATCGCTTCGAGCAATGCGCTCTGCACTTTCGCCGGCGACCGGTTGATCTCGTCGGCGAGAATGAAATTGGCGAACAGCGGCCCGAGTTTCGTCTGGAACTCGCCGGTCTTCTGATTGTAAATCATGGTTCCGACCAAATCCGCCGGCAGAAGATCCGGCGTGAACTGGATACGGTGGAATTTCGCATTCAGTGCTGCCGCAAGGGTTTTGATAGCCGTCGTTTTTGCGAGACCGGGGACACCCTCCAGGAGGACATGGCCGTTTCCAAGCAGTCCGATCAAGAGTCGGTCGATCATCGCTTTCTGTCCGACAATGACTTTCCCGATTTCCCTTCGGAGTGCTTCGATGAACGCGCTTTCCTCCTGGATGAGTCGGTGTATCTCTTGAATGTCGACGCGTGCAGTGCTCACTTCGTCCATGATGAGAAACCTGTTTGTATTGTTCGAGGAAATGTTTCGAAGCCGAGAAAATCGAACTATCCTTAAATTTACATGGAAAGAAAAAAAGAGAAAAATGAACAGGAGGGAAAAAGGAATCCCTTCATGGGGAAATCGGATGAATAAGAACGTCGTTTTTCGTACCGCACAAATGAACACCTCTGAACACCTCCCCCCAAGGACCATTCGTTCTCTCATCAAACCTTTCACCGGGAGTGTCCGTTCGGAAGAACAGCTATCGCAGACTATGAAGCCCGTAGAAGACGACCCCGACGGAAGAGACGGCGCAAATACTTATGGTATGCATATCGCATTTTCGAGGGGATACTCCGCAGAGAAAGAATGTTCACCGGGTATGCGAAGGATGGCTCGAAATAGCAGTTCACGGTGCAACCCGCACAAAATGTATGACGACCTTGCATCGTTCGGTGATAGCGGCGCGCGTCCGAATTCAGAACGTTCCGAAGTCCGGCATCGAGCGGCAACTTCGTCTTTTGAAAATGGAAACACGGTAATAACAATTCGTTTTCCGGTGAGATCACGATAACCCGCGAGACGGCCTTGCAGAGCGGCTTTCGTGTGTCGTTTCCCCCCTGACGCCTGAGAAGGAGAAAGGAGGGGTTGAGATACACACCGTATTTTTTCCCGAAAGACTCGAGATAATCCAAATTCTCCGTTGAGAGCTCTTGCCTCTTGATATGACTGAAGATGGGATTGATCAAGAGAAGGAGATCATACTTCCTTGCTAATTCATAGACGCCTGGAAGAGCCTCGATATTCGCTTCCGTCGCAGTGAAGAGAATGTCGGGGCGTTCCCCCAGACTTCGAGCGATCTCCAGGGAACGGATCACAGCATCGAAACAATCCACCCCGCGCAAAGCGTTGTGGGCAGACGCTTCCGCACTATCCAGGGAAAAATGGAGCAAGTCGACCGTCCCCTGCAGATCGCGTGCACGTTTCGGGTAGAGAAGACAGTTCGTCGTGATGCTCGTCATCATCCCCAGAGAGGAAGCCTCGCGTGTAAAGAGATGGATATCCGGATGGAGCAAAGGCTCGCCGCCCGTGAAATCGATGAACCAAACGCCTGCTTGTCTCAGAGCTGAAAGGTTCCGAAGCACATCCTCTTTCCTTGCATGCGGAAAATCGTTCCAGCGGTCGTGCTTGCCGAACACACAGAACGAACAAGCGGCGTTACAACGATACGTCACGTAGTAATTGCAAAGGATCGGCATGCGAAATTCCCTTTCACAGGAAGATACTGAATCGGTCTCTCAGCCGGGACCGGCCTCACCCTGAATTCGGCTGACAGGTTGGAGAAGGGAACGGTGCTGTGTACTTTTCACGCAGGTGACGAAATGAAAATCATTCGACCGCGACTGAACGCGCATCGTTTTCTCCGTATTCTCGCGACCATCGTCATCGGGTATCTCGTTTTCCTCTATTTCACTCTGCCGGGTCCATCGATCATCACTCTCCAGGACCATCCCCCTTCGATGTCGAGCCTGATGCGCATTCGTTGGGAAGAGGCCGGGGGGGATATGAACATCCAATATCATTATGTCCCGCTCGATCGCATATCGAAAAATTTCGTGCGCGCAGTCATCGCAGTAGAGGATGGAGGCTTTTACCGTCATTCCGGGATCGACTACGACGCCCTGGAGCGAGCGTACAAGCGAAACCTCCGGTCCGGCCGCGTGCGTTTCGGGGGAAGCACCATTACCATGCAGCTCGCGAAGAACCTTTTCCTTTCGAACGACCGCTCCTACATTCGAAAGGTGAAAGAGGCGGTAATTACCCTCCGTCTCGAAAGATACCTCTCAAAGAAACGGATTCTGGAATTGTACTTGAATGTCATTGAACTCGGTCCAGGCATATTCGGTGTCGAAGCCGCTTCCCAGCATTATTTTCACAAACCCGCCGCGCACTTGACGAAAGACGAGTCAATTCGACTTGCTGCGATCATCGCGAGCCCACTTCGGCACTCACCGTTTGAAGAGTCCCGCTTCATGTCCATTAGAAAGAATATCATCCTGAGGAAAATCGGCGGATAGTATCCGCATGAGAAATTCTCCGAGTCGTTACCTCTCCCTTTTGTGAAGATCGACAGCCTTCTCGTTTTCTCGATGAAATACCACGAGTTCACAGCAATTCTCGAAGCCGGCGAAGGGATATCCGTCGAATTCAAGCGGAAAGTGACATCCCCCGAGAAGATCGCGCGCGAGATTGTCGCTCTGGCGAATACCACCGGCGGCATTCTTCTCTTCGGTGTGGATGACGATCGGACGGTGATCGGGGTACGGAGTGAAAAAGAGGAAATGGACTACATCCGTCAGGCCGCAGAGGAATGTTCCGATCCTCCCGTCCCTTACCGAACGACCATTTTCAACGTGCAGGGACGCGACGTGATTTGCATGGAAATCCCGGAAAGCACAAGAAAACCGCATTACGCGGTGGAACCGGAAACGGGGGAACGAAAAGCATTTATCCGCGTCGGGGAGAACAGCGTTCAAGCCAGCCGGGAAATGGTGAAGATAATGGAATACCGGAGCGGTTCAGCCGGACCGGTTCGCATCATGATCGGGGAAGCCGAGCGCCGCTTGTTTTCATACTTGGAAACGCACGACCGGATAACGGTCAAGGAATACTCTGAACTCATCAATGTCTCGAAGAGACGTGCCTCGCGTCTCCTCATCCGTCTCGTCCGCGCAGGAGTTCTTGCCATCCATACGATGGAGAAATCGGATTTCTTTACGCTTATGCACGACACGGGTTGAGGAGCGGCCTTCGCGCGGTCGAGTGCTTCATGATGGCTTGCTTCGGTGTCAAGACTCCATTATTTTTCCATCGGTTGGGCCCATAGCTCAGTTGGGAGAGCGCTACAATGGCATTGTAGAGGTCGTCGGTTCGATCCCGTCTGGGTCCACAAAAGGCCTGAAAATTCAGGCCTTTTTCATTTTTTCCCACCATTCATTTCAGCCGTGTCCCTCATAGAGGCTCGGCATATAGGACATCATTCCCACCTGCGCTGCGCTTGCCGTGGTATTATTTCGTTTCCCATCCGGCATCTCATTCGCCCCAGTCGGTCAAAGGAAATGGATTTCCATTCACGGAGCAAAAGATGATACGCGCAAGATGGACGAGCAGGTTCGAACATCGCATCTCGAACAATAATTGGCGAAAAGTAGCAGGGCCTTGTTATATTCCGACGCACATTTCGCTTCCTCGTAGGTCCAGGGCTCTTCAGGGCGTCTATTGCTCTATCAATACCTCTCTCGCATGACGGTTATGAACCCACGAAGACATTCACGTCGTTCTTTTCTCAAAACCGGTGCCGTTGCCGGGTTGGGTGCTTTCGTCCCTCTCCACGTTCTTCCCGACATGAGAAATGAGGGGGAAGGGTTTTCTCCTCGTGCAACGACATATCTCTATCCTCAAGCCGGAAAGATTGTCATCGTCGAGCACCCGGGTGCTGTCCTCGGTTACAACAACGTGAATGAAATCGTGGTCCAACAGATGTTCGATGCCGGTATCATGGAGTTCACCGGTATCACGTCATCTCCTTCCGCTGCCCTGGCAAGTTTGTTCCCAGGGCTGACGACGGCTCGGAAGATCGCCATCAAGCCCAACCTCATAAACTCGTCCGTACCCACAAGGAAGGAACTCGTCAAAGCGGTCATCACGCGCCTTGTCGGCATGCTCGGCGGATTTCCCGCCGCAAACATCACGTTGTATGAGAGACACGCATTTTCCTCTGCAGGGTATTCGACTTCTTATTTCGGCCAGCCGGTAAATCTCGTGGTCGACACCACGTTTCCAAACCTAGGGTACACGATTCACTGCGACGGGAAAGACCGGCCATACAGCAAATCGCTGTACGAAGCGGATTACCTCATCAACATGCCCGTGGCGAAAGACCACAGTTGCAGTACCGCCTTGAATTTCACGTTCGCTTTCAAGAACCATATGGGTACAGTGAACCCCGGCGGGTCCCTCGGCATTCACTGCAATAAAACCGCCATCCTCGACGTCATGGCCAGCAGCGTGATGGTATCC
Source organism: Bacteroidota bacterium (assembly GCA_029907355.1). Classification (GTDB taxonomy): domain Bacteria; phylum Bacteroidota; class Ignavibacteria; order SZUA-365; family SZUA-365; genus JARYLZ01. The sequence goes on from JARYLZ010000041.1 coordinate 8,935, forward strand.
AAACAGCGCCTCGTCATACTCGATGCACTGTACGCCATTTACAACGGGGGACCCAGCGGATCCCCCCAAGCTTCTCCGTGCCAAATCATGATCGCGCAAGACCCCGTCACGATCGATGCACAGGGACGCCTCCTGATCAACTCGCTTCGCGCCGCGCACAATCTCGCACCGAAAGCGGGTACGTACATCGACGAAGCGGCTGCTCCCCCGTACAACATCGGTATCGCAAACCCGTCCGCGATGAACGTGACGCGCATTCTCCTTCCCGTCCGATTAGCTCTTTTCAGCGCCGCCCTCGAAGGGGAACGCGTTATCCTCCGCTGGGCAACGGTGGAAGAACGCAACAACGCCGGGTTTTCCGTCGAACGCCGTCCGTTGCCGGACGGCGAATGGAAAACGATCGGCTTCGTTCCCGCAAACAAGGTTCCATCACCGAGGAGCGAGTACACGTTCGAAGACCGGCCGGGTGAGCTGATCTCCGCTTTCGAACGGCTTTCGTACCGATTGAAACAAGTTGATACCGATGGGTCGTTCGAGTACTCGGTTGCCGTGGATGTGCGGACGAGACCCGAGGAAGGCGGGTGGATGCTCGAGGAGAATTACCCGAACCCCTTTTCATCCGAAACGGATATTCCCGTCTACCTGCCGCGGGGGTGTCATCTCACCTTGGAAATCCTCGATACGAAAGGCGTGCGGGTCGATATGATTTGCGACAAGTTCTGCAAGACCGGACAACACGTTTTCCGTTTTTCGGCCGGGAGCTTGTCGTCAGGTGTTTACATCTGCCGTGGAACGGCGGAAGGGCGGACGGTCGATATGCATATGATCCTCACTCGATAAGGGGCAGCATCGATGGGACAGAGCAGACGCGCTTTTCTGAAGGGGACGGCTGCATCGGCGCTTATCGCCGCTATGCCATCCGTCGAGGCGAACCCCCGTGCACCTGCGCCGAGAACGACACCCCTCTACCCGAACCCTGGAAGACTCGTTGCCGTTACCGACGCGCGGGCTGTAATTGGTTCCGGCAGGGTGGACGAAACCGTCGTACAAGCGATGTTCGATGAAGCTGTCATGCGCTTCACGGGCCTCTTCTCTTCTCCATCCGATGCGCTTGCCTCCCTGTTCCCGGGTTTGACCGCCAACTCCCGCATCGCAATCAAACCGAACCTCATCAATTCCTCAACGCCGACACGGAAGGAACTGGTCAAGGCGCTGATCCGCCGCCTCATGGAGATGCCGGTCGGACTTACACCTTCCCATATCACCCTCTACGAACGGCACTCGTTCTCCGCGAACGGTTACACGACACAATATTTCGGTGCGCCGGTCAATCTCGTCGTGGACAGCACCTTTCCGGATCTCGGCTATACGATCCACTGTGACGGGAAAGACCGCCCGTACAGTAAGTCGCTCCACGATGCGGATTATCTCGTCAACATGCCCGTCCTCAAGGACCACGGCTGTTCGATGGGATTCACGATGGCGTTCAAGAACCACATGGGGACAGTTAACCCCGGCGGCCCATTGGGAATCTGCAGCAACAAGAGGGCGGTTCTCGACATCATGGCTAATCCCGTTATGACGGGCAAGCAAGTATTCATCCTGATGGACTGCCTCTTCGCGGTCATCAACGGCGGTCCCGGCGGGTCCCCCCAAGCCGTTCCGGCGACGATCACGCTTTCCCAGGACCCTGTGACGACCGATTACTTCGGCCGTGGTTTGATCAACGATCTCCGTCGTGCCCAAGCGTACGCTCCCAAACCGGGAACGTATATCGAGGAAGCAGCCGCCCCGCCTTTCTCTATCGGTATTGCGGATCCTTCGCGGATGAACATCATCACCATCAACTACACGACTCCCCTCGATGAACGATACGTGCCTGTGGGATGGACGCTATCCGACTGTTACCCCAACCCATTTCGAGGGACCGCGGAGTTTCTCCTCGACATGTCTGCTCCCGGGTTCATCACCGCCACTGTTTTCACGATCGAAGGACGCCGTGAAGCGACATTGCAGAACGGGCCACTCCCCGCCGGTACTACGTCGATCCGTTGGAAGCCGTCGAAATCACGAGAGGGCACATACTTCCTCGTCATCGATAACGGGAAAACGCAAGCCATCCGGAAGATGGTCTATATTCCATGAGATCAGGGAGGGTATTCATCGATGGTTAAACGATTTCACTTATATCTCATCATCGTATTTTTCGCACCTTTCTTCGGGTGTTCCAAATCCGATACCTCCCCGAACGCCGTTATCGTATCGATCAAGGATATTCTCCCCCGTGATAACGAAATCAGCGGCTGGGTCCGGACGAATCGTTCATGGCTCGCCCGCAACGCGGACGACCTACAACGGGAAATAGACGGCGGCTTCGAAATCTACGTCAATCACGGATTCGTGGAAGGGGCAATGCAGGGTTACATCGGGAGAATCAATGATCAGACCGATGTCGAGTGCGAAGTGGAGATAACCGACCAGCATTCGTCCACTGAAGCGCAAGCTCTCTTCGATGATCCACAGAAAGCGTTTTCGAATCCCTACACGCCAACGAACCCGCCCTCACCGAATGCCCAGATCGAAAAACGTATCTTCTCGTACGAGATGAAATTCACGAAAGGGAAATACTACGTGGCGATTTCCCTCCACAACACGGACGACAAGGCTGAAGAGGTCATCGGTATATTCGCCAATAATATCGGGAACAAGATCCGTTGATCCGTTCGGCGGTCATTTCTTTCTTTCTCTCATTCACCTCGTCATGACGACACGTCGTTCCTATCTCTTGAGCGGTATCGGAGCGTTCTTTTCCTTCCCCTTTCTCAAAACAAACATCCCGCGACTATTCTTCCTTCCAGAGGAAAGCGTAGATCTTGCCATCGTCCGCAGCGAGGACATCGAGGCCAACGTTCGCGCTGCCGTCGAAGCGCTCGGCGGTATCAGAGCATTCGTCAAGCCCGGTCACATCGTTTTCTTAAAACCGAACGTTTCGTTCCCGACACCGCCGGAATGGGGCGCCACGACACACCCCGTGGTTATACGCACGATGGCGGCCATGTGCATGGAAGCGGGTGCGCGCCGCGTCATTGTCGCGGATTTTCCCATGAGCCGCCCCCGGCAGTGTTTCGAGCGAAGCGGAATGCAGGAGCTGGCAGATACCTGCCGTGATTTCACTTTTCTCGAGTTGAAGGAAGAAAGCCAGTTCGAGAACGTCCCGGTCCCGGAAGGTCTGGAAGTGAAGGATCTTGCCATTCCTAAAGCCCTCCTCAAATCCGATGTTTTCATCAATCTCCCTACCGCGAAATCCCATTCCGCGACGGACGTGAGTTTCGGGTTGAAGAACCTCATGGGACTGTTTTGGGACAGGAGAAGATTCCACCAGCCGCTCAATCTGCACCAAGCGATCGTCGATCTCGCGACCATATTGAAGCCGCACCTGACGATCATGGACGCGACATATCTCCTTCTGACGAACGGCCCGCAAGGCCCAGGAAAAACGGAATACGCACGGACGATCGTTGCGGGGAAATCGCCTCTCGCGGTCGATGCGATGACCTGTTCTCTCGCGGAATGGAACAATCGCATCACACCACCGGAAAGAGTCCGGCACCTTGTCCTTGCTGCCGAGCGTGGTCTCGGGACGCTCGACGTGACGCAGCTGCGCGTCTTCCGAAAGGGATGAAGGAGAACCGTATCGGTCCGGAAACGCTCCCGCTTCACGGAGGCGACGATGCGTTTCGTCCCTCGCCATTCCTTACCCATCCATCGCGGCTTCCACACCTCGGGGTTGTCCTTCTCGTAACGGCACTTCTGATGACGTGTTACGCCGACGCGCAGACGTTTCACCACTCCCCATCGCGTTCCGCGTCCGTCGTCCAAATGCTCGGTGCCACATGGATCGGAACGAGTGAAGGGCTTTTCCAGTATCGCCCCCTCGAGCGGGTATGGTCCATGCGCGCCGAGGAATCGGGGCTGATTTCGCATGTTGTAACGTGCTTGTTCACCGACGAGGATATGCTCTGGGTTGGAACAGACCGCGGCGTCACCCGTTACGACCCGCGTTCCAACTCCATGCACGGGTGGGACAGCACGAACGGCATCCCACCCGGCCGTGTACTCTGTTTCGCCGCAGAGAGGGACTACATCTGGGTCGGTACGGAATCCGGTGCGGCCCGCTTCGACAAACTCATCGAGCAATGGCAAACCCTCGATCGAAAACGAGGCTTGGTCGGCCGAACTGTTTTCGCAGTGCAGGTGCGCGGGAACAGCGTGTACATCGTGACGGATTCGGCGGTGAACGAATACGACCCGCGCTATGAACGGTGGCGCGTGTACCGCGAAGAGTTTGTTTCGCTCCCTTACCGGGATGCATTCTGTACCGGCACGGCTTTCTGGATGTTCAAGGACGATGAGGCCGTGCGCTTCGATCCGGAAACGAAACGCTTCCATCGTTTTCCCCTTCATTCGATCGGCCGGGCAGAAGCCGTGAAAACGGTTTTCATCGAAGGGTCTTCATTTTACCTGGAGACGGCGGAGAATCTCTGGCGCTACGATGACCAGGCGGAAGGTTTCCGCCCATTCACTCAGCGCGGGAACATCCCGGATCCGGAGATCCAGGCTGTAGGCATGACGAGTGGAAACGATATCTGGTTCGCATCGATCTCCGGACTCGCTCACTACGTCGATCGAAACGGAACCGACGGGAAAGGTGCGAGCTGGACTTACTTCACGCATGCCGGCGGATTGCCCTCAATCGAATGGATACACCTTTTCCCCGTCGGAAGTTCTTTGATCGCTTTTTCTCCACGAGAAATCTGTATCTACATGACCGACGAGGCACGCTGGTACACTTACCCCTTGCCTTCCGCGCGCGAGGCATACACGACAACGGACGAACGCGGCAAGACCGAAGCGCCTGTCCTCGATATCGACACACGTCAAGGAACGGTCTTCAAGTTCTCGAACGGCTGGAAACTCGATTTTACCGGATCCAGAGCATCATGGTTCATTCAAGAACCGTTCGGGAGATCCGCTCATGTCGCGAAGAACTTCGACCTGAAGGCAGGCATCGACCTGCTCGGAGGGAGATCATTGACAGCTTCATACAACGATATCGATTTCAGCGACCTGCAATACGGCGCTCGGTACCGTGGCGCAGAGACCGACATCGTCCAGGACATCGAAGCCGGCGATTTCCGTATCGAAAGCGGGACGCGGGAACTTCTCCAACCTGTCGGCATCTTCGGGTACGGGGCACGCATTGTTTTCGGCAAGCGAACGGCTCAATACAGGAGACCCTTCGTGGAAATCCAGGCGCGAGGCGGGCACCGTACCACCGCGAAAGTCACCGAAACATTTCTCGGGAAAAATACCGCGAAGTCGGGTTCTTTTTTCTCGACCCAGTTCCGCAGAAAGGAATTTTTTCGTCTCGACTCTCTCCAGCGCAATATCCGGCCCGATGAAGGGTCCTTTTCTTTGTACCTTGAGCACCTGCCGAGCGATGCCGCCACACACAACGTCATCGAGCACTCGTCGATCGCCGGATATGTCGCGGACTGGACCGTATGTCGGCCGGTACGCGACTACACTCTCGATACCGAACATGGCATTGTCCGCGTTCTCGTCCCCATTGGGAGTCGCGTGCTCGCAACGAGATTCCGCGTGGAAGGTGCAATCCGTGAGATCACCCTGTCCTTACCATCGGGTTCACCGTATGAGATGTGGAATGTTTACTCCCTCGGCGCCCGTGACATCATCCCATCCTCTTTCGTGCTGGTGACCCCTCTCGAAGACATATGGGGACTTGACGGGGATGGTGATGGGCGCATCGACCCCGAGTACATCGATTACAAGAACGGGTTCCTCCGCTTTCCCGTTCCACGCCCTTTCCCCCCCGACACATACTCGGACACCGCGGGGACGGGGACCCGCATTGCTTACGGGTTCTCGACGACGACGGCGTCATTTGCCCTGAGAAACACCCGCCTCATCCGGGGTTCGGAGCAAATCACCGTCGACGGTCGCCCCATCAAAGCCGGCGACGATTATGTGCTGGATTACACGAGTGGAACCCTTTCATTCATCCGTGAGGGTGTGATCTTCGATGAGAGCCGCATCGAAATCACGTACGAGTATGTCGAAAACGACCCGGATCATCTCGTCGCACGCGCTTCCATCACCGTTTCGCCCTCGGACGATTTTCACGCAGCCGTGACAACAGGATATTCCGATGAGCCTGCCGCCTTCGACCGCCCGAGAACCCAGACGCGTTTCCTTCATGCATCGGGTGATTTCCGGTTCAAGGGAGAGACGGCGGACTTTCGTCTCTCCCCGGAAATCGCGCACACATGGGCTCAGCATGCATCTCCAGGCGGAGGACAATACTCGGAGAGCGGAAACGCCGTGAAGCTTGCCGCTTCCGCGAGCACTGGACCGCTACGCTGTACCCTCGGTGTGATGAAGCTCGACACGGGATACACGGAACTGTTCCCCCGCGATTACGCAGGAGGAGGCATACGGACCATAGGGTACTTCGAGACCGAAATAGACCTGCATGAAGACCTCCGCCTCTTCGGCACATGGAGGGGGCGTGGTTCTTCCTTCTCCTGGTCTTTCGACGAGAGGGTCGTCGAGACCGGCGTGAAATGGTTCGGTGGCCGGCGCCCTTTCGTCACGATCCGCTACACGCATCGGTCGGAGGATTTCGTCCCTCGCTTTTCCGGAATGCCCTTGTTCAGAGACGAGAGAGGCTCAGGGGATGCGTTGCGTGCCGATGTCCAATTCACCGCATCTCCTGACGTACTCGCCTTCGCCGGCTTTGCATCTGCGAAAGCCGACTCGTACATCCGATACGCTATCGAACGCAATACCCTGCTTCCGGTCATTCCTGCTGAGCCGGTTTCCTATGATTCGCTCGTGACCTGGAATGTATTCCTCCGGCTCAATGTGTCCCCGAGACCGCTGTTCACGATCACGACCTATTACCGAGGGGATTCCAGAGGGATCCTTCAACAGGGTGGATCCCCCATCCCTTTCACGAGCATACAAAGGCTTTTCGTGGATGCTGTCGCCGAACATATCACCGGGCTTTCCCTGACCGTCCGCTATACCGATGACCTGAGAACGCTGCACACCTCGGCGCCGACCAAGGAATGGAATTCGGATGAGCGCCGGAATGTCCGATTCGGCGCACGTTTCTCTCCCGGTGTTCTCATCCCGCAAGCTCGGGATGTCACGCTCGAATTCAATGCTTCTCACGATGATGGCACGTATCGCATTCGAGGGTATTCCCCTGTGCCTCTTTTCCTCTCCCATTTCTCGAAGCGGGACGGTTCGATAGACGAGCGTTCGACGAATGTTTCGCTCGAATCGAAAGTCGAATGGAAACCCGGCCCGGGTTTCCTCAGCGTCACGACTGCGCGTTTTCTCGAGGCCACCGTTCTTTTACACTCTTCCCGAACACTCGACAGGAGACGCGAGATGTTCCAGCGTCTCGATATACACGGGATGCGAACCGCATTGTATTCCTTCCAGGTAGGATGCGTGGAAGGGACCAACGCCTGGTCGGATTTCCTCCGCTTCCTCCCCTCGCTGTGGACCGAGCAGAGATGGGGAGATCGCATCCTCACCCGGTTCACGCTCATCGGCACCCACGAGACAAGTCACCGAGGCGAAGACTTTTCGCGGTCGCAAGAAATCCAGCCGTCAATCTCCGTCACCTTCCTCTTGCACGAACTCGACTACTTACCAGATCTCGATATTCGCTACGATGCTTCCTTCCGTTACGGGGAAACGCTCTCCGACCCATCCCCGCAAGGTCCGCCGAGACGCGATATCGTCCATAAGGTTTCGAATAGTCTCAGTATCGATGTCTACCCTTTCCGTTCTTCATACGTGCGATTCGTCCTCGCATCGGATATCGCTTGGTTTTCTCCCTCTTCGACGAAGACGTCCACGCTCTCCTCGCAGATCCAATCCGTCATCCAGCTGTGAGCGTCGAGGCGGATACCGCATACGCTTCAATCGATGCGTGCCAGGAACTCCCTCATGAAGCGGAGCGACAATTCCTTGTCCCGGATGGGGTACATGCCGACGACGAATTTTTTCCTGACGATGAGCAAGACGTCGAAACCGTCCCGGTGCCTGCCAAATGCCATTTCCCCACCGAGCGAGCGAAACTCGTCGGGTTTTGCAGGACGAACGAGGAGCGAGCGGAAGGATTTCAAACGGGCTGAAGCTTGTTCCTCGTTTTCACAAGCATGGAGAAACGCCGTCCAAGCCGATTTCCCTTTCCCGTATTCGGCGGTGAAAACGCCACGCATGTCCGTACAGCCGAGAAACGACTTCGGTTCCCAACCCTCGCTGTTCCTCTTTCGATTCGCCGGGGGGAACAGCTGAAGGAAGGGCGGAGGCTTTCGATATGTTCCGAGGTATCGCGAGACGGTCTCGGCCATTTTCCGTAGTGCCGCTTTCGTCTCCCGGTCGTCGGTGAAAGCGGTCGACTTCACGTACCATTTCCCTTGGTAGAAATTCAACGCTGAACCTTCGAGGTAACCCTCGGCGCCGATGGGAAGGAACATGTATGTCGGCGCGCGCTCCCTCGCGTAAATGCCGAAGGCTCCCTCGAACGTCTGCATTTCGTATATCTCGACGACGAGGGTTCTCTCACCACTGACATATTCCGCCGTGACGACTTCCTTGAAACCGTAATCGATGTAAACGTCGGCCCCGCCGTCGATGTAGTCCCACAACCTCCCGGCATCGAAGGAGCGCGGGGCCCCTCTCCTGAACCACCCCGCGACATCCCCATTCTTCGGGAGAAAACGGAACAAGGGAGACGGCTCGGCCGCAAGGAGCGGGAATCCGGTCTCGGGAAAGCAGAGGAACAAGATTGAAATTGGATGAAGGGCCCGAAAAGACTTCCACGAAAGGACCCACCATTTAGGGAAAGCGAAGAAGCGCAACGAGCTGAGAAGGAACGTCGGCATGGTCATTTTCACGTAGATTCACATCGATCCATTGACAAGGCACCCGTCATGGTCAGGCGGATTCGCGTAAGAGAAAACTGTTGCGAGGGTTTCTCGTCTCGCCGGTGTTGGATACTGTGATAGCGGGTTTCCCCTTCACCGGGCAGGCGAAGGTACATGCACCGCAACCGACACAAATCGTCGGGTCGACATGGGGGCGTTTCAGCACCCGCACTTCACCCTGACGCGTCAGTACCTGTGTTTCTTCTAAGTAAATGGCTTTCGGGGAAGTCGGGCACCATTCTTCGCAAACGATACACTCGATTCCCATCGCCCAGGGGAGGCATCTCCCGAAATCGTAGAACGCGGTACCGATGCGAATGGGTTTCGATCCATGACGTTCCCCCCCCCTCATGGGAACCCATCCCTTCTCTGCAGGAGTGATCTCGTCTATAGCCCCTGTCGGGCAGACCGTCCCGCAAAGTACACAGGTCGGTTCACAGTAACCGATTGTCGGAACGAGCATGGGGGACCACATCCCTTCGAAACCTGCCTGGAGAAAGGTCGGATGCAAGGCGTTCGTCGGGCATACATTCATACACGCACTGCATTTCACACAACGGGCGAGAAACTCCTCCTCCATGAGAGAACCGGGAGGACGGACCAGCGTCGGCTCCACGCCTTTCTTGAGACCGGTTTCGGCGCGCATGATCGGGACGATTGCGATACCGGAAACGAGTGAGGTTAGGACGGTACGTCTGCCGATGTCCGGAACCGCCTTCGTTTCCCTCCTTCCGGGGAAGAAGCGGAATTCCAACCCCGCTTCGGGACAGTCCGCCACGCAGTTGAAACACAGATGGCACTCGGCCTGCCTCCAAACCATCCCGGGCTGGGGATCGTCGCCCCCCTGGCAATGCAGAGCGCACCGGTTACAGTCCGTGCAAGCGGAACGGTTCTTCTGCAAACCGAAGACGGCCGAAGAGGAGCAGAGACCGAGAAAAGCGCCGAGGGGACAGAGTCCCCGGCACCAAAAACGCGTGATGAAACGATTCGCCGCGAGGACCCCTATGAAAATGACGGCGAGAAAGAGCGCGCTTTGGAAGAACACCGGTTTCGACCTGGTTGCGAGGAACTCGAACACTCGGCCCGTACGGTAGAAAAGGGACGACCGGGATCCCACATCGAACGAAGTGAAAGCCGATGAAACGCTTTGCATGAAGAGGTTCCACGCGGGGATGAACGCGTCGGCCAGTGACCGCGTCGTGAGCGCGATAGGGTCCATGAGCCCCACTTGAAACGCCCCAACAAGGGCGGCCCCGACGAAAACGGCAAGCCCGATGTATTTCCAGCGCTGATATGGGCGGTAGCGGTTCGCCTCAAGTCGCGATTTCCCCTTCAATCTCCCGCTGTGAATCGCGGAAACGAGATGGCTCATCGTCCCCAGCGGACACATCCATCCGCAGAAGAAGCGGCCGAGAAAGAATGTGCCCGTAAGGATGACAAGCGCCCAGATCATACCCTGGTACAACTCGTGCGCCGATACGACTGTTAGAAATGCGATCAGCGGATCGAACTCGAGAAACAGAGCGACCGGCGTGTTGAGTCTTTGAAGCCCCCCGTTCGTCGGGAACGAAGAAACATCGGTCTTCGAGAGAAGGTAGAAGAAGAGAACGAGGAACACCGCCTGGGAAATTCTTCGTGCATTCCTGATATGGTGATATGTTTTCCGCGTTTCCATGGAATAGGCTGGCGAACGAATATGGTTGCTCAGTCGGTCAATTCGTTCATGGGAATTTCCCTATAAGACGCTGAACCAAGGCCGTATTTCTCCGCGAGGCGGAGATAGGGAAGTTGCTCTTCCGTGAGACCGAACCATTTCTCGGCGGCAAACGCATCGACGGCTACGGGATCGGTCGAAGCGATCACGGTCCTGCAAATCTCGACATCGGCGAGATTGCCTCCTTGCGGGCCGTTTCTGCGAAGTACGCGATAGGCATCCATCACCGTCAAGGTCGGACGAAGGAAATTGCCGAGATCGGCAAGGCTGTCGTGTACATCCTGGTGGAGTCTGCTCCTGTTGCCCCCGAGTATTCCATAGAGGTTTTTCAGGCCGAGAGTCGCACCCGTGAGGCTATGGTGTTTCACGATGGGGACGTTGATCACCTTGTCCGCTTCGAGGAACGTGCGATAGACGAGTTGTGTCCCCAGCATGGCACCGCCCATGTTCACGCTGCGGAAACCCGCTTCGACGGGGCGTTCCACGATGGCGCCGGCGGCAGTTGCCGCTTCTGCGATTCCGCTTCGTTGGTAACAACGTTCCGTCTCGTTGCACGTAATATCCGCGACGATGACCCGAATGGCGCCGGCAGCCAGGCAAAGCCGGACGATTTCGGCCACGACGTCTGGGTTTGTGTTGGCAGCCTGCTCCGCGGTGCGATCCCATCCGATATTGGGTTTCACCACCACGACATCGCCAGGCTGAATGAATACCTTCATTCCGCCAAGTCGCTCGATCACCGCGCGCGTGATCCGTACCGGCGACTCCCCACGGGCAAGGACCATGCGCCGTTCGATGCCGGGGATGCGAAGATCGCGGACCAGGGCTTTATCGTCGTGCGAGTCAAAAGGGAATTTTTCCGAAACATGAAGCGCGAAACCCGCGCCCGTACAAGCGGCGGCCAGGGCTGCGGCTTTTCCGCCTCTCACGAGGAATTCCCTTCGCGATATTTTTTCATGATCCGTCATGTTTCACGATTCCTTCGACTCGATCTCCCATATAGACCGCGTGCTCATCCTCTCGCGACGCCGGGCTGCGTCTCGAGCGGTTCCCCTTCGAATGAAAGGAAGCCATGTCGGGAATTCATGAGAGACCGAGCCGCTCGAGGATCTCGTCCACGCGAGCCAACATGCGATGGATATCGAAGCACTCGTCGATATCTTGAGGGGTAAGGATCGCCGTGATTGCGGGGTCGTCAGCGAGAAGGTCGCGGAACTCGATGTTCTCGCGCCATGCGTGCATCGCATGTTCCTGTACGACGCGGTATGCATCCTCCCGCGACATCCCTTTCCCGATGAGCTTGAGAAGGACCTGCTGAGAAAAGATCAAACCCCGCGTCGCTTGGAGATTGCGGGTCATGTTCCCGGGGTAGACGAGGAGGTTCTCGAGGATCGTGCGCATCTTGGCGATCATGTAGTCGAGTGTGATGGTCGCATCCGGGAGAATCACGCGCTCCACGGACGAGTGCGTGATATCGCGCTCATGCCAGAGCGCTTGGTTTTCCAACCCCGCAAGCGCATATCCTCGGAGGAGGCGCGACATGCCGGCGATTCTTTCGCAGGTAATCGGGTTCCTCTTGTGCGGCATGGCCGAACTTCCCTTCTGACCCGCTGCGAAATACTCCTCCGCTTCGAGCACCTCGGTCTTTTGCAAGTGCCGAATCTCCGTCGCGCATTTCTCCAATGTCCCCCCGATGACGGCAAGAGTGCACAGGAATTCTGCGTGTCTGTCCCTCTGGAGAACCTGAGTCGAAACCGGCGAAGGTTTCAGGGACAGCTTTTCGCAGACGTATCTCTCGACGAAGGGATCGATGTGGGCATACGTCCCGACGGCACCCGAAATCTTCCCGACGGACACGGTTTGTATGGCACGATCCAACCGTTCGATGTCGCGTCGGATTTCTTCGTACCAGAGGGCCAGTTTCAGACCGAAGGTGATCGGTTCGGCATGCACCCCGTGCGTCCGCCCGATCATGGGTGTGTGGCGGAATTCCTTCACCCGGGCAGCGAGAATGGGGAGCAGACCATCGAGCCCCGTGCGCAGAAGCATACCGGCTTTCCGAAGGATGACGCTCAGCGCCGTATCGACGACGTCGGACGATGTCATGCCGAGGTGAATGAAGCGCGCATACTCGCCGACATGCTCCGCGACATTCGTGAGAAAGGCGATGACGTCGTGGTTCAACGTTTTCTCGAGTTCCTGGATCCGCGGGACGCTGAAATCCGCACGCTCACGGATGATGCGAACGACATCTGCGGGGATCACGCCCAATTCCGCCTGCGCCTCGCATGCCAACAGTTCGACTTCCAGCCAGGTACGGAACTTGGACTCGTCCGTCCACAGGGCGCCCATATCAGGACGGGTGTATCGCTTAATCATCGGCATCACCTCGGGAGGAGTTTCATGTCCACGATTTTCCGCTTCCCATCGCGTATCACCTCGAAGCGGATGACGTCTCCCGTCTTTGAAGAACGGATCAACCCGTCGAGGTTTTCGATCGCCATGATCGGTTCGTCGTTCGCCTTGACGATGATGTCGGCGATTTCGAGACCGGCTTGCGCCGCCGATCCCCGCCGATCGATATCACTGATGATGACCCCCTCGGCTTTCTCGAGCCTGTACGCCCGCGCGATAGCGGAATTGACGGCTTGGACCCGGAACCCGGCGTAGAAATTGCGATCTACTTTCCCGTCTTCTTTCAGAATGCGGGCGATCTCCCGTGCGCGGTTGATGGGAATTGCGAACCCGAGCCCGACATTCCCCTGGTTCGGCGTGTAAATGACCGTGTTGATCCCGATGACCTCCCCCAGGCTGTTCACGAGCGGCCCGCCGCTGTTCCCGCTGTTGATCGCAGCATCGGTCTGGATCATATGCCGGTATACGCGACGCTCCTGTTGCTCGAGCGTCATGTGCGTAGCGCTGATCACCCCGACAGTGACCGTCGGTTTGGCGTTCGACGAGAACAGCCCGAAGGGGTTCCCAAACGCTATCGCCCACTCCCCTACGATGACATCGTCGGAATTTCCAAGCGTCAGGTGAGGAAGGTCGCGCTTTCCATCGATTTTCAGGAGGCAAATATCCGTCACCGGGTCCGTTCCCACGATCTCCGCGGGGAGCTTATCGCCGTTCGTCATGGTGACCGTGATCTTGGACGCGTTCCCGGCGACGTGGTCGTTCGTGAGAATGTACCCATCGCTCGAGACCAGGAAGCCGCTCCCGAGACTGGGGACATTCTCTCGATACACCCGGTCCCCGAAAAACATCCGCCAGAACGGGTCCATCTCCCGGTACTCGCGGACTTCGATCACGTTGATGCCGACCACGGCGGGGCTGCAGATTTCGATCGCTCTGGTGATGGCGTTGCGCCTCGAGTCCTGGAGCGTTGAGTTGACGGCTTGCGACTGCGAGAAACTCGTCCTCGGGGGTGGATCCGGAAGAAAATTCGAACCGTTCTTTTCCTGTCCGCATGCAGGGAAAAATAGAGTGAGGTGAAGAAAAAGAACACCGGCAAGGGAGGTTCTGATGATGGTTTTCATGGTGTGGACATGGCTTAGAGAGTGTGCTACGAGGCATGGACCTTCGAGGCAACCCACGCCCGTAACGGTTCAATGTGGCGGGTAATGATCACAAGGCAGAGCACCGCAGTGACCCAGGAGACTCCGGTCGTCGTCGGGTCGGAAAAACGGCTTCCCGCCATACTCAACCGGGGAAAAAAGAATGCGATACACGGAGTTACGATGGAAGCGCAGACATTCGCAGCATGGATGTTCTTCATGAGGAGACGGGCAGGTATCCAGAGAGAGCACCAGGCGACCAGGAGCACCGGTGCGAAAACCGCGATGGCGCCAGCGGCAGGGGCCAGTCCGCGACCACCCTTGAAGCCGATCCACGGTGAAAAATTGTGTCCGAGGACGACGGAAAGCACGGAAACCGCACCAAGAGTGAAGACATTCCCGAAAACGAGGGCCACGGCGATAACGGCGCAGGCGCCTTTGAAAATGTCCACGGTCAGAACCTCGAAACCGAGCGTTTTCGACCGTGACACTTCGTACGCATTCATTGCGCCGATGTTGCCGGTCCCGAGAAGTCGAAGGTCTTCTCCCATCGATCGCTTCACGGCCAAATATGCAGTAGGGATAGATCCGAGAAGAAAGGAAAAGAGCAACGTGGCGGCGAGGGGAAAAATGTCCATGAGAAAAAGCTACGAAAGGGGTTTCCCAGCCGCAAGGAAAAAACACGATGGACGTCGGCCCCTCTCCCGCAAGGATTTGGGGAACCCTGCCTAAAGGGGCTAGGATAGAAAAATTATCGTTCCCCGGTGGTTTCAGTGGACGACGAGAACCGGCGTGCCCGCCGCTGCATCGCGTGTGGAGAGGATGCAGTGATAGAGTCCCGGGGCGAGACCTTCGAGGTTCATGGACACACTATGGGTACCATGTTCCAGGAAGGGGTAATCCTTCCTGATAACCTCCGCGCCGAGGGCATTCCGTAGTGAGACGGTCACCGGGCCAGCCTCCTGCATCATGAACTCAACCGTGGAATGCTCTTTCGCAGGGTTCGGAAAACTCCCGATGACCTTGAACCGTGCAGGGACGGATGCGACGTATACTTCCGGCGAGAAGTGCGATGATCCATCCGTGTCGATTTGGCGAACACGCACGAAAAGCCCTGCGACATCGTTCAGCATGAACGCGTAGCTGTACTCGCTCTTCTCTCGACATGTGCCGGATCCTCGAATGAAACCCGCCGTAGACCAGGAATCCTCGTGTTCACGGCGGTACTGTACTTCGAACCCCGCATTGTT
>JARYLZ010000042.1 GCA_029907355.1 Bacteroidota bacterium
GTGAAAGACATGACCGTCACCCTCCTCGCAGCGGGTTTCGACCCTTACCTCGGTTTCTATCACGCGCCGCGATACGGCCGCCCGGCACTCGCGCTGGACTTGATGGAGGAATTCCGCCCCGTCATCGCGGAGTCCGTCGTCCTCTGGGCGGTGAACAACCGTGTGGTCCAGGCATCGGACTTCATCCGCAGAGGTACCGCTGTCTCGCTCACGCAGGAGGGGAGGAAGAAGTTCCTCCGCGCGTATGAGCGGAGAATGGACACGCTGGTAACGCACCCCGTCTTCGGGTACAAGATATCCTACAGGCGCGTGCTGGATGTGCAGTGCCGCCTTCTCGGGCGCGTCCTCAGCGGAGAAATTTCGCAATACCCGGCTTTTCGCGTACGGTGACAGCTATGCGGACGTTGTATATCGTGACGTACGACGTGTGCGACGCCAAGCGCCTGCGCCGAGTATTCCGGCTCCTCCGCGGCTACGGTGACCACCTTCAGCTCTCGGTGTTCCGCTGTGAGCTTTCGGACCGGGAACGTGCCGAGCTGGTACAGAAACTGCATGATCTCATCAAGCATGACGAGGACCAGGTACTCCTGTTCCCTCTCGGCCCTGCGGAAGGGTTCAACGTGATCCATGTGGTTTCGATCGGCCTTGTGTATAAACCGTCCATCCATGAGGCGTATATTTTTTAATTCTTTTCCATCGCGAGAGGCAACGTGGCACCAAGGAGCCTGGGACCCTCTCGAAACACGGTAAATCTGTGAAAAAATTCGAGAAACATTACTATCTGCTGAGGGTTTTAATGCCGGGTTTAATCGTTTACCGCGTTAGAATAGTTGCCGCTCGAAAAAGTTCTGGAAATTGTGTGGCAGTATGGTCATATTTGAGTGCTGTATCCACGTCTATTAAGACGTGGCCCCATTGAAGCTTCTCGATTTCGGACATGATATATCTCCTTTGTTAAAGTATCCACGTCTATTAAGACGTGGCCCCATTGAAGCTTCTCGCGGTTCGGTGCGATTAGATTTTTCGTCGTTGGTATCCACGTCTATTAAGACGTGGCCCCATTGAAGCTTCAAGTAGCGCCTTCGTCCCGAAGAACAGGACGATACGTATCCACGTCTATTAAGACGTGGCCCCATTGAAGCATGCACCCCGATGTCTATTTCGCCGCGAAGCTCAACGGTATCCACGTCTATTAAGACGTGGCCCCATTGAAGCAATCTGAGAACCCCCAGTGTCGTCGAACTGCTGGAGGTATCCACGTCTATTAAGACGTGGCCCCATTGAAGCTATGTGATGCGAACGAATCGGCCGGGCTATGCGGACGTATCCACGTCTATTAAGACGTGGCCCCATTGAAGCGGGATACTCCGGCGTGCGGATATGCACGGCTGGAACGTATCCACGTCTATTAAGACGTGGCCCCATTGAAGCTTCACGTTTAACGGCGATTTCCGCTTCAAGTTTTTGGAGTATCCACGTCTATTAAGACGTGGCCCCATTGAAGCTATTAAAAAAATGGAGGAGAAAATCGTGAAAATCACGTATCCACGTCTATTAAGACGTGGCCCCATTGAAGCGAGATAGAACGGCCACAGTTCCCGTGAAATACCGCGGGTATCCACGTCTATTAAGACGTGGCCCCATTGAAGCATGCGGCCCTCCAGTCCTCCCAGAGGATATACGGTCAGGTATCCACGTCTATTAAGACGTGGCCCCATTGAAGCTTGAGTTAGTTCCGTGTAAGCCGAGGGTAAGTTCAAGTATCCACGTCTATTAAGACGTGGCCCCATTGAAGCAGGCTTAATGGGTGCCTCACCCGGAGAGGCGGGTGGGGTATCCACGTCTATTAAGACGTGGCCCCATTGAAGCCGCCATTCTCCAGTTATATAGCCCGAAAACCGTATTAGGTATCCACGTCTATTAAGACGTGGCCCCATTGAAGCTTCGGTATGCCGATATGCGGACGCGCAGGTATTTTTTCGTATCCACGTCTATTAAGACGTGGCCCCATTGAAGCCAGAGTGTAGAGCGTCAACCGGCCTATTTGTACGGGCAGTATCCACGTCTATTAAGACGTGGCCCCATTGAAGCCTCAACGTGTACAGTGCGGAAACAGACAAGCCCGTCCGGGTATCCACGTCTATTAAGACGTGGCCCCATTGAAGCATTTTTCCCTCCAACTGTTACAACATCGATATAGTGGGGTATCCACGTCTATTAAGACGTGGCCCCATTGAAGCTTGATAGGCAACAGCGCGGATACGGTGTATCCAGCGGTATCCACGTCTATTAAGACGTGGCCCCATTGAAGCTACCACATATGCCATATGCCTGGATTTCGGCGAGAGCCGTATCCACGTCTATTAAGACGTGGCCCCATTGAAGCGATGGCGCACAAAATGGCACGGCGTTTGATAACGCGTATCCACGTCTATTAAGACGTGGCCCCATTGAAGCTACCGGACGATATTCTATTTCCTCGTCGTCGATAGGCAGTATCCACGTCTATTAAGACGTGGCCCCATTGAAGCAAGTACGGACCGCCAAAGTCGAGCACGAGAATCTGACCGTATCCACGTCTATTAAGACGTGGCCCCATTGAAGCGCGTTACCACAGAGGCGAACAGAGCGCAGGGTGAACTCGTATCCACGTCTATTAAGACGTGGCCCCATTGAAGCTGTTGGCAAGTGAGACATTCCGGCCAACGCAGCGGTGGTATCCACGTCTATTAAGACGTGGCCCCATTGAAGCACCCGCTCGGGTAGGATATCCTCACCTGTGATGTCGTCGTATCCACGTCTATTAAGACGTGGCCCCATTGAAGCAACTTTTTCCCGCGCGATGCCATCGCCGATCCGGAACGTATCCACGTCTATTAAGACGTGGCCCCATTGAAGCGTCCGTGATTTTGCAAGCCGCACAACCACTTGCCGATGTATCCACGTCTATTAAGACGTGGCCCCATTGAAGCAGATTGCGGTCGCTCGCGCTGGGGGCCGCGAAATCGGAGTATCCACGTCTATTAAGACGTGGCCCCATTGAAGCTGTCCCATACTGCCTATGCCAGCCTCTCAGAAGTATATGTATCGACGTCTATTAAGACGTGGCCCCATTGAAGCCGTCACTCTGATCACCGATACCGGAGCGTGTGAAAGTATCCACGTCTATTAAGACGTGGCCCCATTGAAGCTTTCTCCCACGCGAGCAAAAATTTTCCCGAGGAATCGAGTATCCACGTCTATTAAGACGTGGCCCCATTGAAGCCCTCCGCCGAGAGTCACTACCTCGACACCGCCCAGAGAGGTATCCACGTCTATTAAGACGTGGCCCCATTGAAGCTCATCCGAAGGAGGACAAAGCGTACCATCCTCCGTTACGTATCCACGTCTATTAAGACGTGGCCCCATTGAAGCGGGATATACCGGATGGGCTTGTCCGTTTCCGCGCTGTAGTATCCACGTCTATTAAGACGTGGCCCCATTGAAGGCAAGCCATCCACTCTCCATACAGCTCGCTACCCGCCTGTATCCACGTCTATTAAGACGTGGCCCCATTGAAGCGGTTTATTACGGTAAGTTTAAAATCGGCGATTTTCCGGTATCCACGTCTATTAAGACGTGGCCCCATTGAAGCAGGGGGAACTTCGTCAGGCCGTTTTGTTCGAGTGAGGTATCCACGTCTATTAAGACGTGGCCCCATTGAAGCGAGCGGCCCTAAGAACTAGCAACTATGTCTGCGTCGCGTCGTATCCACGTCTATTAAGACGTGGCCCCATTGAAGCGAGCGCAAGCCGGTCGTAATATGGCACGTGGACGTCGGCGTATCCACGTCTATTAAGACGTGGCCCCATTGAAGCCGAATGAAATCGCCTACAATGCCGAGAAGCGGTTCCTGTATCCACGTCTATTAAGACGTGGCCCCATTGAAGCATATTCACGAATATTTCCATCATCGTGCAATTCGAGTATCCACGTCTATTAAGACGTGGCCCCATTGAAGCGTGGAAGAAAGCGATAAAGAATAATCGGCCGCTTCCAAGTATCCACGTCTATTAAGACGTGGCTCCATTGAAGCGATGAGCAGGAAGCACTGGCGCGGGCGGCGCGAGTCGGTATCCACGTCTATTAAGACGTGGCCCCATTGAAGCGTCCCATCTCGTCGCTAAGTATCGCCTGCTCTGCCGTATCCACGTCTATTAAGACGTGGCCCCATTGAAGCTCGGCGAGGCCGGATCGAAACTCGAAAAAGTTTGGGCGTATCCACGTCTATTAAGACGTGGCCCCATTGAAGCGCGCGAGAGTTCGACCGTATCAAGCACAATCGCTCTGCGGTATCCACGTCTATTAAGACGTGGCCCCATTGAAGCCTCTCCCTCCCGTAGTAGAGCCAGTATTTCGGGGAAGTATCCACGTCTATTAAGACGTGGCCCCATTGAAGCCGTTTCGCGGCGAATCTCGATTTCCCCGACGCTACGTATCCACGTCTATTAAGACGTGGCCCCATTGAAGCCCCGGAATTCAAAAACAATCAAGGGCTTCACGAAGGGGTATCCACGTCTATTAAGACGTGGCCCCATTGAAGCGACCGCGCCGAATCGCCGTGGGGCGACGCGTGGGAGCGTATCCACGTCTATTAAGACGTGGCCCCATTGAAGCCGCGTCGATATCGTCTGGCGTCGCCTCGTACCACGCGGGGTATCCACGTCTATTAAGACGTGGCCCCATTGAAGCGCAAATCAACCCCACTATTGTCGCGGGATATGTTTAGGTATCCACGTCTATTAAGACGTGGCCCCATTGAAGCGCGCCCGAAGACGTGATGATCGAAACAGCCGACCATGTATCCACGTCTATTAAGACGTGGCCCCATTGAAGCGTGGTTCACGACGTTCAGGTAGTTCTCATTATCCGAGTATCCACGTCTATTAAGACGTGGCCCCATTGAAGCGGCGAGCACGCGGCCGTGTATCCAGACCGCGTCGTGGTATCCACGTCTATTAAGACGTGGCCCCATTGAAGCTTCGTCGCGTTCAACTTTTTTGATTTCGGACATAATGTATCCACGTCTATTAAGACGTGGCCCCCTTGAAGCTCTGCTACTTTGTGGGGCTTTTTTCCCTTCGCCCCAATAAATATTCAAACTCGCAGCGAATGACCCCCTTTACCCTCAGGACCCATTCAGCCGGAAGGAATGCTTTACTTCAAAGGAGCTGAGTCTTGTGCAGCTACGGCTCGAATTCCTTGGTCGGAGCCAAAGCTTGTTCAGACCGCCGTTACCGTTCTTCCGTTCCCTGCGGCTCCTCGCCTTTCTCTTCGCGCTCCTGTGCGGCCTTTCTCCGCATTTCCTCCTGTTTCTTCAACAGCTCGGCGTAGCGCTCCAGTCCCGGTCCGAAAATCAACATGAAGCTACCAATCGGCAGGAGTTTCTCCGCTTCCTCATATGACAGCCTCGCTTCCTCATATGACAGCTTACGACTGTCGGAGTCCATTTTCCCTCCCTGTTATGTTCATGAACCACCGTTCAATACAAATATATTCAGTTCTTTTCTTCCGCACAAACGGATCCTATCTACGCTCGTAGACGTCCGTCCAACGGCTCATACGGTAAGGGGAGGGGTCGTCTCGGCGCTGTGTCAGGAATGCATGGGCAGACATGCTGGGACGTCTGTGCGGTCGGCAGGCGTAACAGTTTGCCGTTGCCGGTTCTCCATTACGTGAGCTGAGGCCCGGATACACCGTTTCGTGCGCGATGCCGAGACGCCAAGAGTCTGAAAAGGAGCGTGTCGGTTACATGAAGTTCTATCACTGCGGATGTCTTGCGCTTGGAAAATGGAATGGTTTCCAACACGAGCGCAAACGGTCGTTGGAAACGCCGGCCTGCGACATAACGCCATTTCAGCGCGAAGGGGTGAACATGTTTTCTCGTACGAAAGTCAGGTGATAATAGAAGAATTTGTAAAATCCCTCCTCGGAAAACCTCATTGCCATTTCGACCTGAGGAAAATCCCGAGACAAAGGCCGGGGAGCGAGCGGCCGCGGATTCGTCTGTCCGAGCCCCGGCACGGCGAGAAATGTTGTCGTGCCGGGGCAAGTTTCGAATACGCAGCGAGCGGACCGAGGCTTTGGCCGGGATTTTCCGTCAGTCTTGACTTTTTCTTTGGTTCTTTCTTTTGTGTCAAGACAAAAGAAAGAACATGTAAAACCATACCTCACAGACGATCATGGCCGCGCGAATTCGTCCGCACAACGGGGAAAGGAAACGTCTTTTACTCTCCCCTTCACGCGCCTCGGCCGCCGCCCTCAACGCGGCAGGCGGTGACACGACCATGCTTAAATATGACACTTCCTAGAGAGGGTACTCACGGAGCATGGTGAATCTCTCGATAGTGGCCAAACAATGCATCTCGGAAATCGGGGATATGCCGACCATTGCGACTTGGTGACCAGACGATTTCCCTCCACTCTCTTGAAAACAAACGAGAGGTTGTCTTTCGAAATGCAGCCCAGAGAAAGCCGCCCGTAATCTCGCGAGTCTCCTTCCGGTTCGAACGACCGAATACCACGCGGAGGGGAAAGGAGATGCTCCTCCGATGAATAAGCGGCTCTCGTACAAGTCGTCCGGCGGTGGCTGCAGGAAGCACGACGGGGATACGCAAGCAGACCGCGGTATTTCCCGTGATCTCATGGCGTGCCAATGAATGGATGAACAAGCCGGGAAGCGAGAACATGACGCCGCGATTTTATCAAGAACCGTTTACGCCTTGGAACCATACCAACCCGATACAGCGGGAAAATGCCGGGTGTGTTACGAGGGTTTCGAAGACATGACGAGTTTTTCCCACGAGCGGGATTCGCGTGCCAATGTCGCGGCCTCCTGACGTCCCGCACGAAGGATGGTTTGAAAGGGGGGGGCATTCGTCCGAGCTTCGCTCATTTCTGAAACATCGCGTCGATATGCCGCGGCTTGCCGCAACGGGGGTTGTTGAATCGCCACGATTCGCGCCTTACCTTTTGATCTGCTGACACCCATCTTGCGGAGCCGATCGGAGATTTGTTCCCCCTCGGTACGAAAGGCATAATCCTCACAGCCCTGGCTTTCGTCCTGGTCGTGGTTTTCGCGTACCTGTGGCGGAAGAAGGATCTCCTCGCCGTCTTCTCCGGAGGCCGATGGTGGTTGACGTGGTTCGCCGTGTCGATCATCACGCAGATGGACGAGCTGACGTCCGTCTTCTACGCGCCTGCAGAGGCGTACCGCTTCATCGGCGGCAGCGCCGTGATTTTCCTCGCCCTGACCTCCGTTTTCATGCGCTTTCTCTCGACGCGCATGACGGAGATCGCGCAGATTCTCGAGCACCACAACATCCGGGGCGGGGGTGTCTACTCGTTCTCGTACCTGGTGCTCGGCCCGACGGTGAGTTTCGTCGCCGTCTCTTCCATCCTCGTGACGTACGTTCTGACGGCGAGCATTTCCACGGTGTCCGCCGTGCAGAACGGCCTCGCGTTCGTCGATCTCCCCCCCGCGGCGGCGATGGTGCTCAATCTGGCGGTCGTCTGGTCCATTGCGGGTCTGAATATCCTCGGCATCCGCGAGAACGCGCGTTTCACGTTCGGGGTGTTCACGTTCGCGGCCTTCGTTCTCCTGCTCCTGCTCGCTTCCGGCATTCTCGCCGTCGACGGGGAACAGGTGGCGCGCATCCGCACGACGACACAGGACGTCTTCGGCTGCTTCCTGACGCTCCACGTCGGCGAGCAGGCGCGGAACATGGGGTATCTCATCACGGGGATCGCGAGCTGTATCCTCGCGTACAGCGGCATCGAGTCCGTCATACAGACGGCGGGTCTCTCGCGGTCGTGGCACGACTGCCGGAAGGCGTACAACTACCGCGTCGTGACGGTCGGCGTCTTCACGCCGCTCCTTTCGCTCCTGGTTCTCTCTTCGGGCATCGACGTCCTGCAGAACGAGACGGATCTCATCACGCAATACGCGGCCATGCTCAACGGCCGCCTCTTCGGCTACGCCGTGGCCGCCGTCGCGAGTTTCACGCTGGTCTTCGCCGTCAACACGGCGTTCATCGCCTCCAGCGAACTGCTCGAACGCGTGGCGGAGCGGTACGGGTTCACGTGGCTCGTCAAGGTGAACCGCCGCCGCAGCCTGTACCGTATCCACATCATCAGCGGCGTCATTTACTCGGTAATCATCCTGGTCACGAGGGGGTCTCAGGCCATCCTCGCCGAGATGTACGCCATCGGTTTGATCGCGAGCTTCGCCATCAACCTCGGCTCGCTTCTCGTCTATCGGTACTTCCAGGGGACGAAGGAGATCCGGCGGTACTTCACGCACCGGTCGATGACGCTCCTCATTTTCCTGCTCGTGGCGGCGTGTTTCGTGTACCTCGCGTTCATGAAGCCGTACGGCCTGATGCTGTGGGCCCTCACGACCGGTCTCTTCCTGTTCCTCGGCCTCGCGATCGCGCGCAAGCGCGCCCCGGAGGTCCGCGAACTGCGGCAGACCGACAGCCCCCTCGAACTCGTCGCCCGCCTCGGCTCTTCCGAAGCCGAGCGCATCCACCTGTATTTTCGGAGGCCGAAGGAAAACGTCGCCCTCGAAGACAGCGATCTTTCCCGCGCGTACGTCAGTTTTTTCAGCCCGCGCCAGGGTATCCCCCCCAGGGTTTCCGAGAGCCATTTCCGTTTCCCGTCCTCGCCGCAGTCGCTCTCCAAGGATATCCGCACGATCATCGAACTCCTCCGCTACGAGCTTCCCCACATGAAGCTGACGGTGCATATCGGCTGGCCCATGTCGTCCTGGCTCGACCGGCTCGCGATCGGGTACCTGGTCATGAACGTCATGCGCCTCCCGAAACTATTCCCCGACGTCGCGTTCCGCATCGAGTACGACGAGGCCGATGGCGCCGCCCGATCGTCGCCGCCCGCGTCTTCCTGAGAGGGAGCCCGGCAGCTCGGCGCGGCATGGATCCCCTTCGCCTGCCGTGGTTGCGTTCCCGAGCGGCGCATCGTACTTTCCCTCCGGTTCGACGTGCTTGCCTTTCCCCCTTCTCACCTTTTCTCGCATGCATTATGAACGGTATCCCCATCGACCGCACCCTCATGAAGCGCAAGCTCGACGAGAACGGCCTCACGAACGTCGGGCGCGCTTCCATCCGTGAAATCCGCACGCTCATCAACGGGATCGAGCTGGAAACGGGCGTCAAGTTCATCCGTATGGAGATGGGCATCCCCGGCCTGCCCGCCTCGCGCATCGCCATCGAGGCGGAGAAACGCGCGCTGGACGACGGGTGTGCCGCCGTCTACCCGAGCATCGAGGGACTCCCGGAACTCAAGAGGGAAGCTTCCCGCTTCATCAAACTCTTCGTCGACATCGACATCGACCCGGCCTGCTGTGTCCCCGTGACGGGGTCGACATCGGGGAGCTTCGTGAGTTTCCTCGTCGCCGGCCGCATGGACCCCGCCAAGGACACGACGCTGTTCCTCGACCCGGGGTTCCCGGTGCACAAGCAGCAGCTGCAGGTGCTGGGGTTGAAACAGCGCAGCCTCGACGTCTACGAGCACCGGGGAACGAAGCTCCGGCCCGCCGTGGAGGAGATACTCCGCGCGGGGAACATCTCCACCATCCTGTACTCGAACCCGAACAACCCCGCGTGGATCTGTTTCACCGAGGAAGAGCTCCGCATCATCGGGGAGCTGGCGACCAAGTACCGCGCGG
The DNA here is from genome assembly GCA_029907355.1 of Bacteroidota bacterium. Taxonomy (GTDB): domain Bacteria; phylum Bacteroidota; class Ignavibacteria; order SZUA-365; family SZUA-365; genus JARYLZ01. Next base: position 9,725 of record JARYLZ010000042.1, read on the forward strand.
TCGTGATGGAGGATCTCGCCTACTTCACCATGGATTTCCGGAAAGATTACTCCATCCCCGGCGAACCGCCCTTCCAGCCGACCGTCGCCCGCTACACCGACCGGTACATCCTCCTCATCTCGAGTTCGAAGGCCTTCAGCTATGCCGGTCAGCGCATCGGCATCGTCGCGGTCTCGAATGCGCTCTTCCGTGAGGAGGCGGCGGGACTCCTGCGCTTCTATACCCGCCCGAACTTCGGGCACGCCCTCGTCTACGGCGCGGCCTACGCCGTTTCGGCGGGTGTGACGCACTCGGCGCAGTACGGGCTGGCCGCCGTGCTCCGGGCGGTGAACGACGGCGCGTACCGGTTCATCGACGAAGTGAAGGTCTACGGCGACCGCGCGCGCGTGATGAAGGAGATGTTCACGGCCAACGGCTTCCGTATCGTCTACGACATGGACGTCGACACGCCCATCGCGGACGGTTTCTACTTCACCGTCGCGTACCCCGGTATGGACGGGGAGGAACTCATCGCGGAACTCCTCCACTACGGCATCAGCGCCATTTCCCTCTCGAACACCGGCAGTCTGCGCCGCGAGGGCATACGCGCATGCGTCAGCCTCGTGTCGGAGGCTCAACTCCCCGAGTTGAAGAGCCGCCTCGAACGATTCCGGGCGGATCACCCGGCGTGAGGGAGAGGGGTACCCGCTGGAGCGGCATCGCCCCGGCCGTCGGCGGCGTGAAGCGCGAAAGGCTTTTCCCATTCGAACGGCCGGCCCGGCTCTCCCCTCCGACAGGTGGGAGGCGTCACATGCGATCGGCGGGGAATAGTCCCTTCGCGCCGTGGCGCGTATGCCGCTGGAGGAGCCGTACCGATCCGCTGCGGGTTGCATCCTGCGGGGAGAACGGTGTCCCGCCGACCGTTCCCTCGAAGACGCTCAGGGGAGAAGAGGGGGATGAAGGGCCGCCCGCCGGCGGGCCGCCCGTTGGCCGGCTTTCTCGGTGATTCCCGGTGTCGGTTCTTTCGCCGCGCCCCGCAGGAGAAACGGGGAGATGCGGCATGGCACGGGGGACGCGCTCCGGGGAAGAACGCCCCTCTGATGATCTACGGGGAAAGGGCGATGTGCGAGGCGGCACGGTGCGGTACGCGGGGAACGATAACGTCGCGTTTCGGTTCCCGCGCAAAGATGGAGGTCGATATCGGCCCGATCGTTGCGGGGGGGATGCGGGAAATACAGGCAGGCGCACGGCGGGCTCGCACCATCGAGCAGGTCTCGCGGCCCCGGGACTTCGATATTCCACGTTCCCGTCGAATTTCCTTATTTTCCAACGATGAAAAAGACATGCGGGGGTCATAACGCTTTCGGAAGGGCATTCCTGCGAGGGGCGGTATGTTTGCCGCCGCCTCTGTTCCTCGTGCTCGCGGTGGTTGCCCTCTGCACCCTTCCGACGGACGCACGGGCACAGAACGCGCAGGACGGTACTGCAGCAGCCGGCGTGGAGAGCGGGTTCGCGTGGTACCGAGCGGGAACGGATTCGGTCCGTGTGCACTATACATTCCCGCGTGTGCCGGGGCGGCGTCCGGCGGTCCTCGTGCTCTGCGACCGTTTCGGCATGCGGACCGCAATGGACAACGTCCTGAACGTCATGGCGGGACTCGGTTTCCGCGCATACGCCGTTCCCCTCCGCTCGGCGCCGGGACAGGCCGTGGAAGGTGCGCCGTCCGTCTCGCTCGACAGCACGGACATCGATATCGTATCCCAGGTGGCGGTGGACATCCGCAACGACCCTCGCGGGGTGGGGACGCTCGGCCTGCTGGCGTTCGACATCGGCGCGGCCGTCGGGGCATCGGCAGCGGCGCGTTTCCCCCTCTTCAATGCATGCGCGCTGGTTTCGCCCGCTCCGGTTGAGGCGGTCATCCCAGACATCCTGCGCATCGAGGCGCCGGTGCACGTCATCGTCGGCCAGTACGACCCCGAGCAGACGCTCCGCGCGGCGGAACAGCTCCGCGACGAGTTGACGGACAAGCGGAGGAAAGTCCGCGTCACGGTCATCCGCGGCGCGGGCATGTTCTTCTACAACCGGGAGCATGCCGGTTTCGACAAGCCGTCCTACAACGCCGCGCTGGTCGAGGCGACGCGCCTGCTGAGATCCGCGCTCTGAACGAAGACCCCACACGAAGGAACACCTTCTCCATGGTATTCACCGAAGAACGACTCGAAAGCATTTTCGCCCCTATGCGGCGGACCTTCATCGCCGTCATCGGCGACGTCATGCTGGACCGCTACATCTGGGGGAACGTCTCGCGCATCTCGCCCGAAGCCCCCGTACCCGTCGTGGACGTCGTGCGGGAGAGCAGCAACCTGGGCGGTGCGGCGAACGTCGCTCTCAACGTCCACAGCCTCGGGGCGGTGCCCGTCCTCATCGGGACCATCGGCGACGACGTGAACGGGCGCGAGCTGATGGGGATCTTCGAGCGGGAGAACATCATGACCGACTTCCTCGTCGTGGACGGGGCGCGACCGACGACGGTGAAGACGCGCGTCATCGCGGGGAGCCAGCACGTCGTCCGCATCGACCACGAGCAGAGGCATCCCGTGAGCGAGCGATCGAGGCTCCTCATGCTGGACAAGCTCGAGGAGCATATCGGTTCCATCGAGGGGGTGATCCTGCAGGATTACGACAAGGGAGTCATCGGGCCGGAACTGATCGAGGGGATCATGCGGCTGACGCGCCCGCGGGGCATTCCGGTTTTCGTCGACCCGAAGTTCCAGCACTTCCTCGCTTACCGCGGCGTCACGGTGTTCAAACCGAACCGCAAGGAAACGGAGGATGGGCTCGGCGTGCGCCTCACGGACGACGAGAGCATCGTTGCGGCCGCCCGCACCCTGCGGGAGAAACTGGACTGCGAGCATGTCCTGATCACGCTGGGCGAGCGAGGGATGCTCCTCCTCGAACGGGACGGCTCCGTCGTCCGCATCCCGACGCGCGCGCGGAAAGTGGCGGACGTTTCCGGCGCCGGCGATACGGTCATCGCGACGCTCGCCGCGGCGATGACGTGCGGGGCCACCGTCGTGGAGGCCGCGCACCTGGCGAACCTGGCGGGCGGTCTCGTCTGCGAGGAGGTGGGGGTCGTACCCGTCCAGCGCGACCTCCTCTTCGAAGCCGCCCTCGGCCGACTGGGGGTGCTCGACTGATGGGGCTCGTCCTCCCGCTCGACGAACTGCTCGTCCTGCGCGCCAGGCTCCGAGAGGAGCGGTGCGCCGTCGTCTTCACGAACGGCGTGTTCGACATCCTGCACCGCGGCCACTGCGAGTACCTCGCGGCGGCACGCGCCCTCGGAGGGGCGCTGTTCGTCGGCGTGAACACCGACGCCTCCGTCCGCCGCATCAAGGGCGGGAAGAGGCCTATCGTCCCCGAGGCGGACCGCGCTTACCTGCTCGCCCAACTCTCTTGCGTCGACGCCGTGACGCTGTTCGACGAGGATACCCCGGCCCGGCTGATCGAACTGCTGGTGCCGGACATTCTCGTCAAAGGAGGCGATTACGAGGCGGCAGAAATCGTCGGGCGCGAGACGGTGGAACGGGCGGGAGGCCGCGTCGTGACGGTCCCCTTGATCGAGGGCCGTTCGACGACGAACATCATCCGCACGATTGTTGAACGATTCTGTCCATAGAGCCCGCACGCCCACGCCCGGCAAACCCGTGCGCAGCCTCCCTGCGAGGATTGTCCGTCTCTTCGCCCTCGCGGGCGCCGTCCTCGTCGTGCTTCTCTTGCTGTTGGTCGCCTTCGCCCAAACGAAGGTCTTTCGGGACCTCCTCCGCCAGGAGATCGCGAAAGCGGTGGACTCGTCCATGTACGCGCGGTTGCAGATCGGGGCGATCGAGGGCGGCGTCTTCACCGGCTTCACCCTCCGGGACGTCTCGTTCATCCCTGCATCCGGGCCGCTCCTCTCCGTCCCTCGCGTGACGGTGCGGTACAATCCTCTCTCCCTCCTCTGGAAGGAGATCCGCCTCACCGAGATCACGCTCCACGAACCGCGCATCACGATCACGCGCGGTGCGGTGGGGCGGTGGAACATCGAAGGCCTGTCGCGCGACACCATCCCGCCGCCCCCCTCGGAGAAGCCGTTCGACTGGCGTATCATCGTGCGGAGCCTCGCCGTAGAAAACGCATCCGTGTCCGTCTGGGACTCGCTCTCGACGCCGACAGGCGGGGCCGGGCGTTTCGATGCGTCGCACATCGCCGTGTCGGGTGTCGGCATCCGTCTCTCCGCCGATATCGCCCCCGAGGCGAAACGCGTCGCCATCGCCGACCTCCACCTGCGCAACGATCTCGGCCCTGTCCACGTGGAGTCCTTGTCCGGCGATTTCCGCGTATCGAAGAAAGGGGGCCGCATCGACCGCCTTGCGCTCAGGACATCGCGGTCACGCCTTCTCCTCTCCACAGCGTTGAAGGGTGCCGACCCGCTCGCGGACACGACGTTCCGGGCGATTTCGAAACGGGAGATGGAGGCGGATCTCTCGGCCGCTTCCATCGACATGCGCGACCTCGAGTATTTCCTTCCCGCCCTGGACTTCTTCGGTGCCTCGGTTCCCATCGCCATGGGCCTTCGGGCGCGGGGAACCCTCGAGAAACTCGTGGTAGAGCGGCTCGACGTGAGCGCCTCGCAGACGCAGCTCTCCTTTGCCGGCGTCGTGGAACACATCGCGGGGGGCGGGGAACTGGCCATCGATGTCTCGACCCCCGCCTCCACCGTTCACGGCGCCGATGTCCGCGCCGTTCTCCCGGGCCTGTCGCTGCCGGATTTGAGCGGTCTGGGCGAGGTCCGTTTCTCCGTCCTCCGTTACGTCGGGACGCCGGCGCGTTTCCGCGCAGAACTCGAGATGGAATCGGATGCCGGAGCGCTGAAGGTGTCGGGGGGGATAGACTTCCGGCCCGCCGCAGCCGTCTACGATTTCGATGCGTCCGTCCGGCGGCTCGACCTCTCGCGCGTCCTCGGGGATGCGGCACTCTCTTCCTCGCTCACGTTGCGCGCACGCGCCCATGGGCGCGGTTTCGCGTTCGGCACGATGGAAGCCGATGCCGACATCACGGCAGACACCGTGCGCTTCACGCATTACCGTGCCGATTCCCTTTCCCTCTCCGCCCGCGTTCGGACCGACAGCATCGCGCTCGACGGCGCTCTGCGCCTCGGGGGCGGATCGCTCGGCGTGTCGAGCAGGTTCCGCATCCGGGACGGCGGCGTCGGGCCTTTCGCCCTCGACCTGCATGCCCGCTCCCTGGATCTCGCGAAAGTCCTGAACGACGAGGCGTACCACAGCAACGTGACGCTCCGGCTCGAGGCGAGCGGCGACGGGGTGTCGCTCTCGAGGAACTCGCTGGCGGCCCGGCTCGAACTCGCGCCGTCCATGTTCGCCGGATACACTCTCGATCGCGATACGGTCACGCTCCGGCTGGACCAGCGGGACCCGGCACACCGTGCGTTCACTCTGACGACGCGCTACCTCTCAGCGGCCTTTCGCGGGACGTTCGATCTCCCGCGTTTCGCGGCGGACTTGGCTGAACAAGCGGATTCGATCGCGGGCGCCCTCCGGTCATTCCGGCCGACCGCCGCGCAAGCTCGGTCCGCTGTGACGTCGAGGCGCCTTCCCCTCGAACGGGTTCGACCCGCACCGCCCCGCGCCGGGACGGACACGGCCTCCTACATGGACGCGTCGTTCGCCGTGGAGATCAGGGACACCGATCCCTTGAGGCGTGCGCTCGGCGCCGATCTCGCGTTCCTCCGAGGGAACCTCGAGGGTCATATCGCCGGGGGGCGCGCGGGTTTCGATATCGGCGCGAATATCCGCGTGCCCGATCTCTACTTCGTCGACTCGTCGAATTCGCTCATCGCGGCGGGCGTTCGATGCGAATTCTCCGCCCGCAATCTCCGCGCCGACGACCCGCTCCGGCGCCTCGTCCTCGACGCCCGAGCGGGAGTGCAGGAATTGGGTTTGAAGGACCTGCGCTTCCGGAACCTCACCGCTGCCGTGTCCTTCGCCGATGGTGTCCCGCGCTTCGCGTTCGGCGGCCTCTTCGACACCCTCCTTCACGTCTCCCTCGCGGGCGAGGCCGCCGCGGACGGACAGCGCGCGCTCGTTTCGCTCCGTTCCGCCCGCTTTTCCTACCGCGGATTCTCATGGACCAACGACGACACGATTCGCATCGGGATCGACGATTCCGCGGTCGTGATCGGCTCGTGCGCATTCGTCCGCAACGGGACGAGGGTCGAGGTCGGCGGGACGCGGACGTGGAACGGCACGAACGATCTCCGCCTCAGTGTCGAAAGGTTTCACCTGTCCGGCATCGATACGCTTCTCGGCAGGGGAGGCGAGGAAACGGGTGCGGGCTTCACCGGGACGGCATCGCTCCTCGTCGATGTGCGCGGGACCGACGAGGACCCGGTGCTCGCGATGGACATGTTCATCGACCGACCGGGGTACGACGAGTTCCGTTTCGAGCGCTTTACGCTCGAAGCGACCTACCGCGCGCAGATGCTCGAGTTGTACTCTGAACTGTTCGTGCCGGTAAGCGCGGATGCGGGGAACCTGACGAAACGGCGCGTGCTCTTCGCATCCGGCACCCTCCCTGTTCACCTGTCCTTCGCAGCGGGGCGTCCCGTGCGGGTGACGGGGGAAGCGCATCTCCGGGCGACCCTCCAGCGTTTCCCCCTCGCCCTCCTCGAGACCGTCGGCGCCGTGTTCTCCCCGTTCGAAGGGATGGCCGACGCCGAGATCGACATCGCGGGCCCCGCGGACGGGCTCCGCTACAACGGTTCCCTCACGGTGGCCGATGCGCGGGGGAAGCTGGTCTACAATAACATGTGGTACCGCATCGCGCTCGATGTCCGGCCGGAGGGCGACACGATATTCGTCCGCCGGGTTTCGCTCCGCAACGAGTCGTCGGACCTGCGGGACGGCGAGCTCTCCGCCCGCGGCGCAATCGTCATGCGCGGGTTTTCCGTCGAGTCGGTCGAGGCGGAAGTCGCCGGCAAACTCAAGATCCTTCGGCGCGAATCGCGGTCGATTCTCCGGGGGCTTCTCGGCGATCTCATCGTCTCGACGGGGCCGGTCCCGCTCCGCTTCGTCACGAGGCCGGGCCAGGCGGAACTCGGCGGATCGGTGCGCGTGCTCGAAGGGAGCCTGACATACGAAGGGGCCGAGGGAGTAGGCGCAGACACGCACCCGGAAATCCGTTACGTTCTCGTCGACGACACGCGGAAGGAGAAACAGGCTTCGCTGAGTGCGGGCGGCCGCGCCGCCGCGGGTTCCCTCATGGGGCGCAAGCTGGCCGCTGCCGATACCGCGCGGCGGGGGAACGGATCGGCCGGGCACGGCAGCGGGATGCGCTACGACATCGCCGTGTCCACGGACGGGCCGCTCCGCGTCGTCATGCCGTTCAGCACCATCTCGCAGATCGAGCTCGACGCACGGTTGAACATCGACGATCTCCATGTCACGAACGTTGTCGGGCCCGGGAAATTCGCCGGTTCCGTCTCTCTTGCGCCCGAGTCCTATTTCCTGATGCTCGGCAAACGCTTCACGGCCGATGGGACGATCAACTTCCTGGGCGACCCGTCCAACCCCGACCTCAACCTGCGCGCCGTCTATTCCGATTTCCACGATGACCCTCAGGGCGAGACGCGCCGCAAGGTGTTCGTCATCATCACCATCACCGGCACGAGAGAAAAACCCGTTCTCGCGTGGGACATGCGCTGGGACTCGCCGGAAAGCCAATCCCGGCCGATCGCGGGCGACGTGCAATCCGATGCCTTTTCGTTCATCATCACCGGCCTGTTCACGGACGAACTGACTTCCGGCGACCGCTCGCGCATCGTGGATCAGACCGATGCCATCGTTTCTGCCATGGCGTCTTCCATCATCTCCTCCACCGCGTCGGAGTTTCTCGCGAAAGCGGGGCTCCAGAAATTCTTCCACCGCATCGAGGTGGGCAGCCTGAACTCGCGCGATGTGCGCCTCAAGGTCACGGGCGGTATCGGCCGCGTCCTGGCGACATACGACGGCAAGATCAACAACCTCGGCAGTTCCGAGATCACCTTCGAGATCCCCATGAGCATGTTCTTCTCGCGTTTCGGGTTCGGCAACATGGTCATCCAGGCTTCACGCCGGACGACGGGGGCCGCCGTCGAGACGAGCGCCTCGGTTCCCGAGACGGCGGTATACGAGTTGAAACTCCTGTACCGGTTATCCTTTTGAAACGGTAAGCCGAGGCGTCGGGCAATTCCCTCCCTCTGCGGGACAGACAGCGAACATGAATATCCGAACGGCCATTCTCGATCTGCTCGAACGCTCCGGATGCGCGTTCACGACGAAGGAACTCGCGCGGGCGCTGCACATGCCGAAACAGGGGGACCCATACCAGTGCCTGAAATCCGTTCTCCGCGCACTCCAGCAGGAAGGACTGGTCGAACGCTGCGATGGGAGGAAATGGCGCGCCGCGACGGAAGAGAAATTCGTCGAGGGCATTCTCCGGGTCGGCACGGGCGGTCGTGTATATGTGCATCCCCTCGATGCGCCGGACAGTCCCATCGCCGTCCCGCGCGCACGGTCGTTCGAGGCCCGTGAGGGGGACCGCGTCCGGCTGCGCATTCTACGGCGACGGGGTCGGGAAGAAGCGGAGATCGCGGCGTTCCTCCCGGAGACACCCCGAACGGCGGTGGGGACGGTCCAGCTCGCCCGCGGCCAGGCTTTCGTCGTGCCCGACGGCAGGCAGCAACAGCTCGACATACGCCTGCCGCGGTCGCGGCTCGGCGGGGCGTTGGACGGCGACAAGGTCGTCGTGCGTCTCGGCGAACCCTCGGCGGACGGCGTCACGCCGGCTGAGGTCCTGGAATTGCTCGGCAAGGCGGGCGATCTCCACGTCGAGATGCGCGCCATCGCACGGAAATACGGCCTGACCGCATCCTTCCCGCCCGAGGTGGAACGGGAGGCCGCCGAGGCCCCCGCGACGATCCCGCCCGAAGAATACGAACGGCGTCTCGATCTCCGCGACGACGTGTGTTTCACGATCGACCCCGAGGACGCGAAGGACTTCGACGACGCCGTGTCGATCGGCCGCGACGTCGAGGGGAACTACCGCATCGGCGTGCACATCGCCGATGTCTCCTTCTACGTCCCGGCAGGAGGCGCTGTCGACCGCGAAGCGCGCCGGAGAGGCACCAGCGTGTACCTCGTCGGCGGGGTGTTCCCCATGCTCCCCGAACGCCTCTCGAACGACCTCTGCTGTCTGCACGAAGGGGAGGACCGCCTGGCGTACTCGGTGCTCCTGACCGTCACCCCGCGCGGAGCGGTCCGGGATTACGCATTCCGGAAATCCGTCATCCGTTCGCGAAAGCGGTTCACGTACGACGAAGTGGAACGCATCATCGAGCAGGAGAGGGGGGCCTTCGCATCGGAAATCGCGGAGATGCACGCCATCGCGTCCGTGCTGACCCGGAAGCGCTTCCGCGAAGGATCCATCGATTTTTCCGTTCCCGAGACGGGCTTCGTGCTGGACGAGAACGGGCGGCCGCTGGAGATATACGTCAAACCCCGCCTCCGCAGCATGCGCCTCATCGAGGAGTTCATGCTCCTCGCAAACCGCACCGTCGCCGGGGCGGTCCGGGCGATGGGGGAACGCGGCGCCGAGCTCCCCTTCCTGTACCGCGTTCACGATCTCCCTGACCCCGAGAAGGTGCGCGAACTCGTGGATTTCATCCGACACTGCGGCATCGATGTGCGTCTCGACCCCGCCTCCTCCAAATCATTCCAGCGGATGATCGAGTCGATCGCAGGCAGGGAGGACGAGGCCGTCATTCAGGACGTGACCATCCGCGCGATGGCGAAAGCGGTTTACAGCGAGAAGAACATCGGGCACTTCGGGCTCGGGTTCTCGATGTACACGCACTTCACGTCGCCGATACGCCGTTACCCCGATCTCGTCGTGCACCGCCTGCTGTACGATTACCAGAGGGGTGTGCGGCGGCCGCGCGGCGGGGCGGCGGCCATCGCCGACATCGCGCGCCTCTCGTCGGAACGGGAACGCCTCGCGGTCGAGGCGGAGCGCGAGTCCGTCCGCCTCATGCAGGCCGAGTACCTCCGCAGCCGCGTGGGGGAAGTGTACGACGGCGTGGTCAGCGGCGTGACGTCCTACGGGATTTACGTGGAACTCGTTCCCGTCCCTGCCGAAGGACTCGTGCACATCCGCACGATGGGTGACGACTATCGGTACGACGCCGTGAAGAAGGAACTCGTCGGGCGTTTCTCGCGCCGCAGGTACCGCCTCGGGGACACCGTTCGGGTGCAGGTCGTCCGGGCGGACGTCGCGGAGCGCCGCATCGATTTTCTCCTCGTGGAGTGATAGTGCTATGGTGCATGTCGTCGTGGGGATCGGGAACACGAATTGCCGCGTTGCGGCGGTCGGACCGTCGGGCATCGAGGGATCCCCCGTCGTGTTCCCGAGCGCCTCTGCCGACAGGGATGCGTTCATCGGCGCACTCCAGGGATTGCGGCAGCGGTTCCCGAAAGCCGTCTGCGTCGTCTGTTCCGTTGTCCCGCGGTTGACGCAAGCGGCGGCGCAAGCCTGTCGAAGCGTGTTTTCGGCGCCGCCGCTCGAGGTGCGCCCGGAGATGGTGTCGTGGATGGGGCTCCGCTACGAACCGGTGTCCGCTCTCGGGGCCGACCGCCTCTGCGTCGTGCTGGGAGCGCGTTCGAGGTACGGATACCCGTCGATCACAGTGGATTTCGGGACGGCCGTGACGGTCAATGTGTTGGATGCGGCGGGCGATTTCGCCGGGGGTTGCATCCTGCCGGGCATCGAACTCTCTCTGCGGGCGCTGAAAGAGGGGACGGCGCAATTACCCTCCGTTGAGGTCCCAACGGTCGCACCGCCCCTGCCCGCACGGAACACGCACGACGCGCTGAGGACCGGCGCGTACTGGTGCCTCCGTTTCGGGGTGGAAGGTATCGTTCGCGAGCTTCGGCGTGTGTTGGGCGGGAACGCGATGGTGTTGTTCACGGGGGGAGGAGCGGAGGTTTTCGGAGAGATCCCCGTCGAGGGGATAATAACGGATCCATACCTCCTTTTCTTCGGTGCCGCGGAATACGTCGCGCATGCGCTTGTGGCGCGGAGACCCGGCATTTAGGGGAGGGGGATCTTCGCGGCGGTTTCCCGTCGTGTCCGTTTTCCCTGCAAGTTCCCGGCAGGGTCGAGCGGTCGGAAAAGCATTTTGAACGGGGTGAACCATCTCCATTTCCGTGATCTTTCCGTGACGGTTCTTGAAATCGGGAATTTCGAACCGAAGCCCGGCGTTCGTCGGGAAACGAGTCGGTTTTCAGTTAAAAACATACCCATCGGAAATGAACCGTACGGAGAGTGGGACAGTGAAAAACGTTTACCGAAATGGTTCGGCACCGATGGTTTTTACCTGCTTGAGTTCCTTGTCGCCGAACCAGGACCTTTTTTCCAATGGAATCCGAAGCCCGATTCGCGATGAGAATAAACAACCCCGCATGGTGCGGGACGGTCATCGAATTTTCCGGTAATCATTCTCCCCATAGAAGTTTGTCGGCAGGAACCCACACCCACAGATAGAGGGTTGAGACAACTGAGATTCCTTCCCACTCCCTTGACTTTTTCAGGGGGGGGGATATCTTTCATGTTGGTGGATTTCTGCGATTGGATTTTGCGATTGAATCGATTGATGGGAGAACGTCGAGGCATTATTGCTCTGTGTTTTCGACATGTGTCGAGCGGCATGGACGGGTCGAGGGTGAAACGGTTTTCGGAAGAGGGTGTGGGTCATTTAAGCGGATTCCAGAGCAGGTGCGCGCATGATTCGTGAATCGTTCCGCCTCGATACCCGGAAATATCTTTTCACCATATCATCAAAGTCTTGCGGAGGGTATCTGAGCAAGGCCGTGCAATTCCTGTTTCCCGTGTTCCTGTTCACGGCAACGGTATCCTCTCAGGTCGTCGACTCGATTGCCGTTCTTCCCGATGGAAGGATCTTCACCGGCATGTATCTCGATACCCTTTCCCGTTCCCGGTTTCACGATTACGTCCATATCGGCCAGTATTACGACAGCGTGGCCGTATGTGTCCAGTACGGTGAAATGATGGTGCTCCGATCGACGGGGGATACATCGTACATTCATTTCGCCCGGGATGCTGCCGATGAGTCCTTGTGGGATGGGATCCCTTACTATGACAGTACGAGCACCGTTGTCGCCAATCCGATACGATCGCGCCCCTTCGTTCTCGGCGAGGGTGACACATTGCTGTTTTTCCGAGAGCCTCTCCTGAGATGGCCGATTTACAACCGGGATTCTTCCTTGTTCGTCGTAGACACGGCGACGCGCATATCCATTCCGGATACCGTGCGTTTCATCGCCTCCTTGATCGATGTGCAATCCGGGGCAGTTCTCGCTTGTCTCGATTCCTGTTCCTATCACCCTATCGTGTCTGCCGAATCTTTCTTCGACTGTTTCCGCTTCTCCTACGATTCAACGAATATTTATTCCCTGTTCGAAGTCAAATACCGGCCGGGATCGGATGTCCATGGTCGCATGGTTCGCATCGACATCGTACCGGTTTTCGCTTCCGGGGGGAACGGCGGGTCTACCGGCAGACATTTCTATGCTGGGTATACGTGGATGCCGAGCCTGATCTCGGATCTGAGGGGCATAATACATGGGGCCTCCTATGAGAAGGAAGCTTTGAGAGGCATAATCGATCGTCACTTCGGACCTGTTTCGCGTCCGCTTCACACATTGGATATCAGCCCGAGTGTCCTGACAGGTGGCGGTGTTATGGACATTGCGATCCATGTACCTCGCGCGCTCCGAGACAAGACGGTCGAGGTTTCCCTTTTCGATCTTTCCGGCCGCCTCGTCCCTCTGCCGATCCGTCATATCCATGTGAAATCCGAAGATATCCTACACCTCTCCGTGGAAAGGGGCTCGTTGTTGAGAGGTATTCATTACCTGTTTCTCCGTGATGGTAACGATCTCTCCTACGGGAGATTCATCGTCTTTTGACATCAACGAAAAGAGGAAATCCGGGAAACGGTTCGTCTGCATGGCGGCATGTCTCGCGTCATTCGTGCTGAACAACGGTATTGCCGAGGCTCAAGGAGGCATCGAAACACCGTTTTGGCCTTATTATAGCGAGACGCGATGTACGGTGAATACTTGGGGCAGGGTTATGACGACTGTGCTCTATGATTTAGTAGGCGCGATACCGTACATAGGTCAGAAAATGCAGGAAGTTGTGAAGTACAATACGAATATCATCCAGTATCGTTGTGGTTGTTATCCCGTCGTGACGACTATCTATGACCCGGTACTGGAAATACATTGGACAAAGAGATGTACAGCCTGTATTATCGTGCCTCATAATGTCCCGTGGAACAACAGGTGTACGCAACCGGTCGTGTTCCAGCCCTGCGAATGGATAGAGGCTCTGCCGGCGGATTGCTCCGGCAGGTAGGGAGACGTCGTCTCGAAGACGTGCTGCAAAAGGAATAGCGCGAAACGGTCGAACGCATGGAAGGATGAGGCACGTCCCCTCCATCTTTTCCCCAGAGCTTTCGAGTCGACTCGTCATCCATTCTCATGAGTATTCATCGGCCTGCAGATGACGGGATGATGCGCATGTCCATGAGAGTCATACATGAACATGCATTTTCAGAGGGAGGTATTCCCAAAGAATGAACAATAGTCGGACGCATCGGCACAAGATACTCGAGGAAAGCGGGGATGAACCCCTCTGTGGGAGCATTCAGGCCTGCCCTCTTATTCCCCATATCCAAGCCCGGAGGTGACGTCTTCGACCGCGTGATGTACAGGGTGGAAAGTTCCGGATCGGTGCACGGAGAAACCGGAAGGGGGTGTTCGAAGATATGTTTGAGCAATCTTCGAGGGGTCATCGGTGGGTTTCGAGGAATCGTTCCCCTCGGTTGAATATGGTACCTTACGGTCGAAAGGATAGGGCGCATGCGCATCGATTCCACGGCAAGATGCCGCTGTATGCATGTTTCCACGTTATGCGACGTGGCAATATGAGCGTTAAACAGGCGGTGGCTCAAGCTACGAATAAGACGGCCGTGTCTTCAGAGAGCGAGAGACTGCCCCAATTCTCCGCCTGCGCTATGAGCGTACAACAGGAGCGTGATCGTGCTCATTGTCCGGAGCATGTTTTTCCCGCCAATATCTCAATGCAAACGACGAACCACACGAAGCACTCGATAAAACGTGAGAAGGAAATCCGAGGTGTTCGCGGAGGGAACATGCTTAGGAGGCGGGGATGTGTTCATAAGCAGGATGAGAATCGCCTTGGCGCGAACTTTTTACGCGAAGGCCTTCCCTCGAGGCGGCAGGGGACGGCGGTATGACCTCAATACCGGAAGTTTGAAAGGAAGGGTCATCCGACACTGCGGCATCGATGTGCGTCTCGACCCCGCCTCCTCCAAATCATTCCAGCGGATGATCGAGTCGATC
>JARYLZ010000043.1 GCA_029907355.1 Bacteroidota bacterium
GGCACAGGCGGGGAATCGGCGCGCCTGTCGTCACATGCATCGGGTGAACGGTTCCCGACACCGGTAAAACGCCGCTGTACGGGAGAGGTGGGATACGTTCATCGAAATGATGCAACGGCCCACCTCGGAGGCGGCCACCTCTTAGAGCGCCGTGAGAACTGCTCGGTAGACGTCGAGCGTCCGATTCGCCATGGTCCGGAGATCGTGACGCGCGCGAACGTCGGAAAAAGCGTTCTGCGCCATCCGCTCCGCCTTCCCCGCGTCGATGAGGATGCCTTCCATCTTGCCGGCGAGGGAAAGAGGATCCCCCGCTCGGAAGACGAGCCCATTTTCCCCGTCGCGTATCACATCCACTAACGAGGGGATGTCCGAGACAATGACGGGACACGCGCAAGCCATGGCTTCCAGCAGAGTGAGGGGAAGAGCATCCAGACCGAGCGAGGGCAGGACGAGTGCGTACGCCGAGCGGTACTCCGACAGGGGGTCGGACGTGGGTTCGTGAAACGTCACGATTCGCGCAAGAGTCCGGCGTTCGGCTTCTTTCCTCCACCGTGCGCGTTCCGGTCCATCGCCGACGAAACGGGCACGGAAAGGTACAGGGCAGCGCTTTCGAAGCAGGTCGGCCGCCTCGATCAGCGTGCGTCCCCCTTTCATCTCCGTGTGCCGTCCGAGGAAGAGAAAGACCGGCGGAGCGACAGGTGTGCGGTGGGCGAAAGGGTTCTCCGAGGGGATGGCGACACCGTGCGGGATGAGATGCAGGCGGTAGCGTTCGGGGTTCCGGACATTCGCGCTGAAGGCGGCTGAAACCGCAAAGCCGGGACAGATCACGTCGCGTGGATACCAGGGCAGGAACCCGAGGTTTGTGAACATGCTGTGGGCGGTGTACACTCTCCGGACGCGGAGCCGCCGCGCCGCGTATGCCCCGATGAGCGTCGCATAGCGGCTGTGGAGATGCAGAATCTCCACCCCTTCGCGCATGAGGGTTTCCCTCAACAACCGGACGCTTCGGAGAAAACCGCCCGCCGATTTCGCCCCTCTTCTCCCGTAGAGAGGCAATTCGACATGGGGGAAACCGGCCGTGTTTTCCGGTGCGACACCGCTCGCGGCGATCCATGATTCGACACCGAGACGGCGGAGTTCGTACGCCAGATCGAGCACGTGGCGCTGCACCCCTCCCGTTTCCCAGCGGTGAATCACATGGAGAACGCGCATCCTGTTTCCCTCCTCCATGGACGGATCTGTTGTCCCTGCCGCGGAACATGGGATGCGCCGCTCATCGACAACTCATAGGTCTGACCGACGAGATGGGGATGACCATCGCGCGAGTCCGAAACGGGTCGGCAACGGTCCGTGGCGATGCGATTCACAGGGGGAGGGAACACACCGGCAAAGAGAATTCCTCCCCTACGGCGTACAGCCCGGCCACTGCAGGAGGAATGTCGTATCATGACCATGGCCGACGCGGACACGCGTTTCGTATGGCCGCATACTCGAAACGAGAAAACGGCACGATCGGTCGAACCCATCGAGCCGTGCCCTTCCCCCGGGGAGCCGAGAAAGAACGGCGAATAGAGGATATCACGCGGCCGCGGGAAGACGAAGTGATCGTGGGAAGACATCTCGTCCTCGCCGAGTCATTTTCTCCCTATGCCCATAGTATATCCATCGACGAACCTGGTCCCGCGGCATTCCTCACTCCGTCTGCTCCTCTCCTTCGCCGAGTCCGAGTTCATGAAACACCGACCGAATCGACGCCGAGTCATACCCTCTCCGGCGTAGATACGCGAAGAGACGGCGGTTCCGCCGCGCGGGGTCCCCACTCCCGGCGCGGGCAAGGTACTTCTTTGCGAGCGCCATCGCGGAAGCGATTTCCGTTTCCGCCGGGAAGACATCGGCTAAGACGGTTTGGACCGTTTCATCGGGAACGCCCTTCGTGCGGAGTTCCCGCGCGATCATCCAGCGGGACTTCGGCCGGAAAGCAAGCCGGTCGCGGACGAATGCGCGCGCGAAAGCTGTGTCGTCCAGAAGGCCCGCATCCAGGAAATCGGAGATCGCGCGTTCCACGAACGCCTCATCGATCCCTCTCCGCATGAGATGCTTCCGCACCTCATGGACGGAACGCGGTCTGCGAGCGAGATAACGATCGGCAGCCGCTTTCGCCTCGTACACCGTTTGTTCCCGCTCCAATGCGCGCATGTGTTCCGGCGTCATATCGACCCCGATGGACAAATTGAAACGGGAAAACACACTCTCGTGCATGACGATTTCTGCGCCGTCGTCGAATACGATCCCGACGGAGCGCGGTGGGCGCTTCCGGCGCTCGATGTTCACGATGCGGGCCATGGAGGGAGAATCGTTTCGAAACGGCGTGTCCCCGTCATTTCTCGACGAGGATGGAGACGTACGACCGGTTTAACGAATCCGGCATGAGGGCACCGAACACCCCTACCCCTCCGGCGATGTTCGTGACATCCGGCCGATCCTGCCGGACCGATACGGGGTCGTCGAAACCACGGACGGTCTGGAAGTAGTTGTACAGATGCGTTTCGATCGAATAGCCGACACCGAGAAGCCGTATGTTCGTTGCGAACTCGTGGTCCTCGAGTCTGCTTTTCATGGCAGCGATAATGTCGAGAGAAAACGAGCGGCGGCTGTCGCGACTCGGTTTAGTGTATATGGTGTCGCCCGTTACCCCGTCCACGCGGAGGGGGACCTCCATGCGAACGGGGACTTTTTTCCCCTCGACGGTCTTGTCCCCAACGACATAGAGCCGGAAATAGAAACCTTTGGGCGGCGCCACCGCGCTGATAGCCGCTGCGGCAAGTTCTACCGTCCCCTTGCCCTTCGAAAGGGACGGGGGGATCAAATCGAGGTAGGGTTTGCTCGGGACTTGGGTTTCCGCGGTCACGGGTTGGTAACCGGGTACGCTGACGGTCAAGGTGTATATCCTTCCCTCTTCCGGTTTCAGATCGCGCGAAACCCAGATGGTTTTCATCGAGCCGTTGCCCGCGTCGACTACCGTGTCGGTGAACGTGTAGACTTTCCGGTCGGTCTGGATGCGCACGACCGCCTCATCGATGACGCGCACGTTGTGCGGCTGTGTGGGGTTCGTCCCTTCCGCGTCGTACGTGGATTCGAGTCGCACCACCTGGCAGGGGGCCGATGGGTCGAGCACGCAGAAAACGACAAGGCGCTCTCCGTATCGCCCTTTCGGTTCGAACGTGTTGTCACAGGAGGGCGAGACGAATGCGAGGAGCAGGACGAGAATCGAGATGTGCCACGCGAGAGGAGCGCCCGCGCTTGTGTACCCATCACGGCTGCGGTGCCGAGCGGTTGTCCCGAACCATCCTATTACGAAGACTTCTCTCATTCTCATTCCGCAATATGGCAAAATCGGGGGAAAGATGAATTCCCTGCCCCCGTAACAGCGTACGAAGCAGATCAACGCCATTCGCCTTCACTCCTCCCGGCGTCAATGGTCCGCAGATCGGGTTCTCAATGGATGAAGGTGTGATAGTTGAAACGCGCCGAGTCCGGGATGACGATTCCGAACACGCCGTACCCGCCCTCGACGAACGAGAGATTCGGATGGTCGATGCGTATCGAACGGGGGTCCTCGAAACCGCGGACGGTTTTATAGTACATGTAGAACCGGCTGTCCATCGCGTACGCTTGCAGGAGGATCTGCTTGACGTAGGTCGTCGTGTCCGTGCCCGTCAGTTCATCGTGGACGACCCGGATACAGTTCTTGGGAAAGGCGGCAGTGAGGTTCCGCGTCGGCGAGGGGAACACGCGGGTACCGCTAACGAAATCGACGGAGATCGGCACCTCGGCGCGCTTTTCCACACCCCCATCCACGGAGCGGAGAACGATCCACATCCGGTAATACGTCCCGTAGGGGAGATGCCTCATCCCAGCATTGCCCGGCTGAACCGTCAAGACCGTACTCGTATCGGCGTACGAGACGAATTGAATTGTCGGATAGAGCCGGCCGGGAGCTTGGATCGTCGTGGCGACCGCCGGGAATCCATCCACCGTCACCCGAAGCGTGTACTGCTTATCTGCTTCGGGAACCAGATCGCGGCAGATCCATACGCGCTCCGCGCCCCCACCGCGTAGGGAAACCGTCGTGTCATGGAAAACCTCCTCGTGTCCACCGCATTCGATGGATACAGCGGCAGAGGCGACTTCCTTCGACGTGAGCGGAACGGGCGGTGCGGTGATCTCGGCGTCGTACGAGCGCGCGAGCCGGACGACCTGGCACCCCGCCGAGGGGTCGAGCACAGCATAGACGACGAGGCGAGGTTCGAAGTCCGTTTTCGGCGTAAAACCCGTGTCACAGCCCCCTGCGAGAAGACAGGTGCAGGATGCCGTCACGAGGAAAGCCTTCGTAACGCAGGAGAAGCGGCGGGTTTTCACCACGGGGAGAGCAGCGAAGGGAACAATGCCCTTGAACGATCCGGTCAGCGGTATTTCTTCTTCCCGGAGGAGGGGTCGTTTTCCGGTTGTTTCACTTCTTGTTCGGCAAGGGAAACGGGCGCAATGCCCAGAGTCTCCTTGACGCGCATTTCGATCTTCTCGAGGAGATCGGGGTTTTCCAGGAGGAGTTTCCGCACCCCTTCGCGGCCTTGGCCGAGCCGCTCGTTCTCGTAGGCGAACCAGGAGCCGCTCTTCTGGATCACGCCCGCCTCGACGCCCGCATCGAGCAAGTCCCCGATCCGGGATATGCCCTCGTTGTAGAAGATATCGAACTCCGCTTCGCGGAAAGGGGGGGCCATCTTGTTCTTGACGACTTTCACCTTGACGCGGTTGCCGATCACATTGCCCGTCCCGTCCTTGATCACGTCTTTCCGGCGTATGTCAAGACGGACGGAAGCGTAGAACTTGAGAGCGTTACCGCCGGTCGTCGTCTCGGGGTTGCCGAACACGATGCCGATTTTGGAGCGGAGTTGATTGGTGAAGATGACCGTCGTGCGACTCTTGCTGATAGCGGCGGTGAGCTTGCGCAGGGCTTGTGACATCAGGCGGGCCTGTGTCCCCATCGTGGGGTCTCCCATCTCCCCTTCGATTTCGGCTTTCGGGACGAGCGCGGCGACCGAGTCGATGACGATCACGTCGAGTGCATTGCTTCGCACCAGCGTTTCGACGATTTCCAGGGCCTGCTCGCCGTTTTCCGGCTGGGAGACGAGAAGGTTCGCTACATCCACGCCGATTTTCCTCGCGTACCCGATATCCAGGGCATGCTCGGCATCGATGAAGGCCGCCATTCCCTGGCGCTTCTGTGCTTCGGCGACGATGTGAAGGCATATCGTCGTCTTCCCCGATGATTCCGGACCGTATACCTCGACAATGCGTCCCCGGGGAACGCCCCCGATGCCGAGAGCTGCGTCGAGGGAAATCGAACCCGTGGGGATGACCTCGACCTTCGAGATCACGCCGTCGCCCATGCGCATGATGGACCCTTTCCCGAAAGCTTTCTCGATCTGTTCGAGCGCGAGGCCCAGCGCTTTCAGTTTTCCTTCTCTTTCTTCCGACATGGGTGCATCCGATAGAGTGTTCGACAAGGGGAAAGAAGGGTCATGATCCGGGGCCGAAGTCGATGCGTGCGAACTCACGGTGCACAGCCCCTCCGGGGGTCAGTGTGCTCTCCATGATCCGGACCGATGTGAACGTCACCGGAACGGGGGAAAAGCTACACGCGGCAAGGTCGTTTTCCAAACGATCGAACCGCGAACGGTCCTTTACGCGTCCGATGGTCAGGTGCGGGTGGAAACGCTGTTTCTCGCGCGGGACCCCTTCTCTCTCCCATGCGTCTTCTACCGCCTCCTGCACGTTCTCGAGGGCCGGGACGCGAGCTGAGAAACCCACCCAGACGATACGCGGGCGCCGGAAATTCGGGAACACACCCGTCGCGTCGAGAGTCGCCTCGATCGCTCCCATGGAAGCGAAACCTTCGGACAGCGATTCCCGCACGCGCCGTGCAGTTTCCCGGTCGATATCCCCGATGAACTTCGCGGTCAGGTGGATCTGTCCGGGCTTTTCCCATTTGATGGTGTCGTTCCTTTCTCGAAGTCTCTCGATGAAGGCGGTTACGGCTTCCAGCGCACGGGTATCCGGGTACAAGGCGACAAAACAACGGAAGATGTTCGACGCTGCGGGGTGAGGGGAAGATAGGGTCATGGGGAAACCGAGAGCATTGAAATGATGACGCGACGGTGTTCAGCGGACGATTCTCGCGGCTGCTTTCCTCAATCGATTCATGACGGCTGCCCCCAACCCCACCGACGGGAGGCCGGGAACGATGATCATGTCGAGCCCGGCAGTATCGAGGGCGCGCAGACCGTTGTACATTTCACGCGCGTATTCCACCGGTGTTCCCGACCCGAGTGGGTGGAATGCGTCGGCACCGAGATCCGCGAATTCCCGTGCTCCCAGCAGACCCACACGCATCCCGGCCGTTCTCCCGTTCCGAATCAAGCGCTGAAGCCTCCGCATCATGTCTGCGCCGGAACCGCGAGGCACGAGGAGCACGACGGGCGTTGTCGGGGCGTAATGCCGGTATTTCATGCCGGGGGAAGCAGGACGTCGGGCGGCGCCGGACGCGACGGCAACGTGCACGCCGATGGTATCCTCGATGTCCTGTGCGGCGACGCCGCCGGGTCGGAGGATGGTAGGTGTTCTCCGCGTAAGATCGAGCACCGTCGATTCGATCCCGATCCGGCAGGGTCCTCCATCGATCACGAGAGCGATGCGGCCGCCGAGATCCGCGAGCACGTGTTCCGCCGTGGTGGGACTGGGTCCGCCTGCAACGTTCGCCGACGGAGCAGCGACCGGGACACCGGCGGCGCCGAGAAAAGCACGTGCGAGTTCATGGGCGGGCACGCGGACGGCGACGGTCGGCAGTCCTGCCGTGACGGCGTCGTCTACCATCGCGTTCCGAGGGATGACGAGCGTGAGGGGCCCCGGCCAGAACCGCTCGGCGAGCGTCTCGAAATACGGCGGGATGCGTTGGGCGACGAGTTCCGCCCCGCCGACGTCCGCGATATGCACGATGAGCGGGTTGTCCGTCGGCCTTCCCTTGACGCGGAACAACATGTTCACCGCGCGACGGTCGAAGACATTCGCCCCCAACCCATAGACGGTTTCGGTCGGGAATGCCACCAGCTCCCCCGCCAGGATCGCTTCCGCCGCTTCCCGGGCGATCGTCTTCACCGGCAGACCATGCCCCGGTCGAAGCACGCGTGTATCACGGCGGTGCACGCTCACTCCGTCCCCTCGGGGAACAGCGACGTTTGCTCGGCATGCCACCGTTGGTCCCCCTTGCCTTCCGCCCGCGACGCTGTGCCGGGACGTTCGCTCGCGGAGTCCTCGAGCAGGACCTCGCGCGCCGTGCGGATCAAGCCGCGGATCTCCCCCACCGTATGGGGGATCCCATCGCGCGCGTCATGGGCGAGATCCGCTGCAACGAGCGCGAATGCACGCGCTGTCGCCAGAGCCTCAAGAACCGACCCCAACGACCATTTCCCCACGACCACGGAATATTCCAGCGAGTTCTCCCCCGCGAAATGCGTCCGCACCCCGAACGCCTCGCCCGCTCGTGCGAGAAGATCCCAGCCGACGAAAAGGCGCAGATACATCCCATGGAGCACGTATGCGTCGTCGTCCACGCGGAAGGATATCCCCTCGCGGAAACCTTCGTGGAACAGTCGGCGCGGCAGAGGCGGGATATGCTCGAAAAGCTCGAGGCACCGCTCATCCTCCCCCTGCTCGAGACGGACGCGTTGGACCATTCTGCCGACCACACGGTAATGCGTGCGTTCGTCGCTGTGGAAGGGATGCCAGCCGAGCCGGCGTTCGATAGAGACCGCTGCTCTCGACAGGCGGGAAAGAGGGATTTGGTCGTATTTCATCGCTTCGATGCACCCTGCGCGTGCATCGAAAAAAGTACTGATTTCAGTGGTGAAAAGCAGGGAGAATCAGAACTCCGCGCTGACGCCGATCGAGGGGAGGATGCCGATGGCGCTCCCGACTGCGACGGCACTGCGCGTCCGGTAGTCCCATCGGTCGAACTGCACGTTCTTCCGATTGTAAACGTTCTGGACATCGACATACGTGATGAGATTCCACCCTTCGAAGAGCCATCGCCGATCGACGCGGAGATCCAAGCTGTGAAAGGCGGGGAGACGAGCAGAGTTGAGCCTCTCCACGTCGCGCCGACCGTCCGGCAGGAAAGGCGTCGTCGGCGTGCCCGTCCCGAAACGGAATTTCAACCCGAATTCCCAGCGCCGGTCGAGTATATATCCGCCGCTGAGGTTGACGATGACCCGCTGATCGAAGGAGCCGAGGCGCGTCACGCCGTCCAGCGCCGTGAAGTCGGTTTTCCCGTATGACAGAGAAACGATACCGTAGCAGGGGACTTCCGAGGGGCGTTTCTGGAGGAGCAACTCCACGCCGCGCGAGAGACCCGTTCCTTCGCTCACGAGAGGGTCGAAACCGAACGATGCGAAGCCCTCGTCGGCACCACCGTACCCTGCACCCGTGTTCGCCATCGTCAGCCATGGCCTCGCGAGGCTCACAGGGTAAGCGGTGTAGGATTTCAGGTACCCTTCGAGTCGGAGCCGCGTATCGGATCGGAGCAGGCGGTCGACGCCCAACACGACTTGTTTTACCGTGATATGCTCGAGCCCCCTGTTTTTCCGGTTCGAGAGCACCCAGATCATGGAGGGCGCTTGGTGGTACATCCCGATGCCGAGACTCAGCGTCGTCAGCGGGTTCAGAGAGTACGAGAACGTCGCGCGCGGCGAGACCACCGCCTTTTGCTCGATCATACCGAAGTACTCGACGCGCACGCCGGCTGCAACACGGAGGCGTTCGAAAAACCGCCGCGAAACCTGGGCATACGCGGAACCCTTCAGCGCCGTAGTATCCCACGACACGTCGACGCCGACAACCGCTTCCGGAAGGGGGAGGGCCGGTGCCTCAGCTGTATTCAGACCCCCGACGGCACGCATGAGTTTCCCTTGGAGTCCGAACGACACTTCCGTCGACCGGTCGATGAGGAACACGGCATCGGCGCGGAGGCTGGTTTCACCCTCCTTCGAGTCGCTCGTGAAGAGTGGGCGCAGGAGAGAATCCGACTGGCGAAATGCATACGACACGAAGGATCGACCGAGCGCAACGGTGATGAAACCGTCGCGGACGATTCGTTTCCACGAGAAGGCGGATACATACTGATCCTGGGCGCTCCCGAGAATGCGGGAATTGTTGTATCGCTGATCCGCCGTCTCGTTGAACAAGCGCACGTCGTCGAGGGCGCCGACGGCGAGAAAGGAAAACTCGTTGTTCTCGTCGAGTTTGAAGGAGGCCTTGCCGATCAGGTCCCAATACTCGGGGACGAAACCGAACCCGGCTGCTTTGAAGACGAAATCGAGGTAGCTTCGGCGGGCGGAAAACAAGAATGTACCGGTCGATGCTATCGGCCCTTCGGCGTTGAGGCCGAACTGCGTCGCGGAGATGGTCGCTTTCCCGCCGAGACGGTCGTTCCGCCCGTTTTTCAAATCGATGGAGAGAAGCGAAGACAGTTTATCGCCGTATCGCACCCCGAAACCGCCGGTGGAGAAAGTCACGTCGCGGACGAAATCCAGGTTGATGAAACTGAGCGGTCCGCCCGTTGCCCCCTGCGTCCCGAAATGGTTGATGTTCGGCACCTCGACGCCGTCCAGCACGTACAGGTTTTCGGAAGCCCCGCCGCCGCGCACGACGAGGTCGTTTCGTCCCGCGGATGCCTGGACGACGCCCGGGAACACGGAGACAGCGCGCACGACGTCTTCCTGCCCGCCGGGGGAACGGCGGATTTCCTCGTAGGACAACGACTGCGCGCTCACGGGAACGTCGGGCTCTTCGCGGAAATAATCCGCCTCGACGAGGACGGCGTCGAGGTCGATCGGGAGCACTTCCAGGGCGAATACGATCTCGTTCCTCCTACCGGGCGCGGCGACGACCGGAAGGATCAGAGACTTGTACCCGACCACCGAGGCTTGGATGCTGTATGAGCCTGCTGGGAGCCGTTGGAGAACGAACGAGCCGTCCAGGCCGGCCGCGGTCCCGAACGGTGTGCCGGGAATGACGATCGACGCGCCCACGAGCGGTTCCCTCGTCGCGGCATCCACGACGAAACCGTGCACCGTACCGGTCGAATCCTGCGCATGGAGAAACGCGAAGGGGAAGAGGGAAACGCTGAAAAAAGAGGTGAAGAAAAATCGTCGCATGGGGTTTCCTGATTTCGTTGAGCGGTCTTCTCACCGCGAAAGAGGCTTTCCGTCCCGAAGATGTTCCCGCATCTTTTCTCCACACCCGCCGATGCGGAAGGCACTCGCAACAACGATATTTCCATGGAGGAAGTTCCGAAAAACCGCAGAAACGACACAGGCGGGCCGCGAGCCCGCCTGTGGTACGACCGGGGTGTCCCGATTTCATTTTTTCCGGCCGAGGTGGGGTTTCCTCCCGATGGGGAAGTAGTCGAACCCCGCCGCCGCGAGGGATGCGCCGTCGTAGATATTCCTTCCGTCGAAAACGACGGGTTCGGCGAGCGTGCGGCGGATCCGTTCCCAGTCGGGCTGCCGGAATTCGTTCCATTCCGTCACGAGGAGGAGGGCGGATGCCCCCTCGAGCGCTTCGTACATGCCGTGCGGGTACGAGATGCGGTCGCCGTACCGTGTACGCGTGTTCTCGACCGCTTCCGGATCGAAGGCGGAGACGAGGGCACCTGCTTCCAAGAGCCGGTCGATGATGACGAAGGCGGGTGCCTCACGGACATCGTCGGTATTGGGCTTGAACGCCAGTCCCCACACGGCGAAGGATTTCCCAGCGATATCGCCGCCGAAGTAATCGCGCACCTTGGAGAAGAACCGCAGCGGTTGCTCGGCGTTGACATCCTCGACGGCCTGGACGATACGCAGGGGGTACTCGGCTTCCTTCGAGGTGCGGAGGAGAGCCTTGACGTCTTTCGGGAAACAGGATCCGCCGTATCCGACACCCGCGAAGAGGAATTTCTTGCCGATACGGGAATCCGTCCCGATACCGCGCCGTACCATGTCGATATCGGCGCCGAGGACTTCGCAGAGATTCGCGAGCTCGTTCATGAAGGAAATTCGCATGGCGAGAAAGGTATTCGCGGCGTACTTCGTAATCTCCGCGCTCCGCTCGTCCATGATGATGATGGGGTTTCCCGAGAGCACGAAAGGACGGTACAAATCCGTCAGGATGCGTTGCGCTGCAGGGTGCGAGGTCCCGATGACGACGCGCTCCGGCCGGAGGCTGTCTTCCACGGCGAACCCTTCGCGCAGGAATTCGGGGTTCGAGACGACGACGAAGTCCCCGTCGTAATGGGCGCGAATGGCGTCGGTCACTTTCTCCGACGTTCCGATGGGGACGGTGCTCTTGTCGACGATGATCTTGAACGGCTGGGGGGCGTGCGCGCCGAGGATGCGCCCGATGTGATCGGCGACCGCCAGGACATACTGGAGGTCGGCCGAGCCGTCCTCGTTCGGTGGAGTGGGAAGACAGAGGAAAATGATCTCCGAGGCGAGGACGGCTTCCTCGAGATTATCGGTGAAGAAGAGGCGCTTTTCTTTGAAATTGCGCTCGTATAACGGCTGAAGGCCCGGTTCATAGATGGGGATGCGACCGTTGAGAAGCGCATCGAGCTTGCGGCGGTCGTTGTCGACGCAAATGACGGTATTCCCGTTTTCCGCGAAACATGTCCCGGAAACAAGTCCTACGTAGCCGGTACCGATGACGGCGATGGAATACGGCATGCAATGCTCCGCTGTTGAGTGGACACGATCGAATGGGGCCGAAGGGATTCGAGAAGAAAGATCAATCGAGGCCCGCCGAACCGGCCCGCTTGGGTTCGACGGGAGTATCCGGCCGCCGGGGATAAGTCCCGTTCTTCTTGCGCGTGATATCCTTCGCGAGCATCGGCGCCTGCTCGACCCGGAAAATGATCTGCGTGTAGCCGAGGGTATGGAGGAAGAGCACCTGGAAAACGACGAGGGAACCGATGAGCACCCAGCCGACGGTCGAGGGAAGGACGGCGACGGCGATGCCGAAAGCGGCATAGACGACGGCGACGGCGTACAGGAGCAGAACGGTCTGCCGCGTCGACAGGTTGAATCGTTGCTTCATCATGTGGTGCACGTGGAACCTGTCCCCCGCGAACGGGTTCTGCCGCCGAATCATGCGGCGGGTGAACGCGAGGAGCGTATCGAAGATCGGCAGGCCGAGAACGATGACGGGGACGAAGACGATCGTGCTTTTCATGGGGGCGCTGTCGATGAGAAGCCAGCCGATGACGCCGAGTAGGAAGCCGAGGAACATGCTCCCGGTGTCACCCATGAAAATCCTCGCCGGGTGGAAATTGAACGGGAGAAAACCGACCAATGCCCCGGCCAGGATGAAGGCGACGAGCGCCAGAGCGAGATTACCCCACAGGAAGGCGAGCAGACCGAGCGCCGCCGTCCCGATGAGTGAGGTGCCTGCCGCAAGGCCGTCCATCCCGTCGATCATGTTCACCGCGTTGACGGACCCGACGAGCCAGAGGACGGAGATCAAAGTCCCGGCCGTGTTCACGAGGATATCCGCTTCCTCCACGTTGAAAACTTTCGGGAACACGTCGGAACGGATGGCACCGATGATGACGAAGAAAGACGCGAGGAATTGGAAGAGGAATTTCCTTTGGAAGGTGAGATCCTTGACATCATCGAGAAGACCGAGCAGGATGACGATGATCGCCGCCTCGGCCACGTAAACGGCCAAGGTGAAGGGGATGCCGTGCTGGTACGATTGCAACTCGGGACCCTCGAATGCGAATGCGATCCACACGACGACCCCGAAAGCCGCGATGATACCGAGCCCGCCGGTGTAAGGGATCCTCCCCTTGTGAATTTTCCGCTCGAAATCCGGCATATCGAAAAGGTGGAAACGATACGCGATGCGGATACAAATCGGCATGAGGATCAGGGCGATCGCACATGCCGTCACGGGGTAAAGGGGGAACATGGGACAATGAGATTGCGGAACAGCGGACGTATCGAAGCAACGTCACCAACGCATTCGAATATAAACATTCCTTCGAAAAAACAGGGATCCCCCATTTCTTCGAACGCGTTCGGTATATCGGCCGTCACATCCTTTCCGTTGTGGCGGTGAGGGATTCTTTCGCCGTGTGCGATCCCCGATATTACCTCCCGTCGAGGGAGCGGAGGATACGTACGAAAGACGCCGTCCCGGTTTCCCGGGAATATTTCGGTCGGAAATGCTCGTAGCCCCTCCGGCCCATTTCGTCCCAACGACCAGGGTTCTCCACGGCTTCACGTATCGTGCGCTCGAGACCGTCGACGTCCACCGGGTCGATACGCACCCCGCACCTGCACTCTTCCAACACGTAAGCGACTTCGTTATGGGCGGAGCCGAGGAAAACGACAGGTCTCCCTACCGCGAGGGCGGCGTAGAGTTTGCTCGGGACGATGAGACCGTCGAGGCGCTCGTCGAGACTGATGAGATGGATATCCCCCGCCGAGAGGCTCTCGGCGAGCGCTTCACCCGGCTGGTAAGGCAGGAGCACGGCGTTTGTCAAACGGTGGGTCTCGAGATAATTCTCGATGAACGGCCTCCGCTGGCCGCCCCCGATGAAGAGGAACCGGACACGGTCGTCTTCCCTGAGCCTGCGCGCGACTTCCATGATGGACTCGAACGGGTGACCCCACCCCATATTCCCCGAATAGAGGATGACGAGTTTACCGGCCAGCCCGAGCCGTCGCCGGAAGCCGTTCTCTTCCCGCGGCACCGGCGCGAGGTGGATGGAATCGCCCCAATTCTGTTGGAGAACGATACGCTCGGGGCGAAGCCGGACTCGTTGGACGAGGTACTCGTGCATGCAGCGCCCGATGGCCACGACCCGGTCCGCGCGCCGCATGCTCGCGTAGGAAATGGTTCGGAAAATCCTGCCGGAAAAGGATTTCTTCCGGAAAAGATTCAGCGCGAAAGCGATGTCGGGCCAGACGTCCTGGCACCAGATGACGAGACGCGACCGGCGGAGCATGGCGAGCACGGCCGCAGGGGTGACGGCAAGGAGCGGTGCAGTCTGGGCGACGATGACATCCGGCTTGGGCAGGCGAAGGGCTCGAAGGAATGCCATGAGGTGAAAGGACATCGCATCGCCGATCCTCTGCCACGGCGTCTTCTTGCCGAGGTTCGTCACCGGGATGCGGTGAATAGAGACGCCGTTGCGCGATTCCTCCGACGGGAGCGGTTCCTGTCTTTCGCCGAGATAATCACCCCGGCTTGCGATCGCGTGCACTTCCATCCCCGCTGCCGCGAGATCCTCCGCCAGCTGTGTCCCGTACTGGGCGTTTCCGCTCACGTCCGGCCAGTAATAATGATTGAGCAGGAGGATCCGCATACTGCGTAGCGCTCAACGTTCCCGTACGAGCATGGTGTCGCCCAGCACGAGCACGTCCATCCTCGTTCGGAGAAACGTGTCCAGGGCTTCGGCGGGGGTGCAGACGATGGGTTCGTTCTCGTTGAAACTCGTGTTCAGGAGGATGGGTATGCCCGTCCGTTTGCGGAATGCCTCGATGAGGCTCCAGTACCGCGGGTTCGTCCGACGGCTGACGGTCTGCAGACGGCCGCTGCCGTCCACGTGCGTCACCGCGGGAATGAGGGCGCGCTTCTCCTCCCGCACGGGATACACTTTGATCATGAACGGGTCGGGGTAATCCTTCTCGAAATACTCCCCGGTGTACTCTTCGAGGATGGAGGGCGCGAAAGGACGGAACGACTCGCGGCGTTTGATTCGGGCGTTGAGGATGTCCTTCATCTCCGCCCTCCTCGGGTCCACGACGATGGAGCGGTTGCCCAGCGCACGCGGACCCCACTCCGCACGTCCTTGGAACCACCCCACCACGGCCCCATCCGCGATATGCTCCGCCGTGCGGTCACAGAGAAGGGGCACATCCTCGATACGCTCGACGCGGACACCCTGCGCGCGCAATGCGTCCGCCCGTTCCTCCACGGCGGCCGCGATCTCCCCGTGGGAGAATTCCGGTCCCCAGTACGGCGAATCCATCACGAAGGTCCGTTGGTTCCCCCGCAGGTGGTTCCACACGTAGTACGCGGCGCCGAGCGCCCCCCCCGCGTCCCCAGCCGCCGCCTGAATGTAGACGTCCCGGAACGGCGTCCGGTCGAAGATCTTACCGTTCGCCACCGAGTTCATCGCCGTGCCCCCCGCCAGACATAGTCGCGGCAAGGTCGTTTCCTCGAACACGTGGTTCAACACGTGGAAAAACGCTTCTTCGTACATCGCTTGCATGGATGCGGCGATATCCTTGTGACGTTGTTCGATGGGCTCCCCCATCTTGCGGGCGGGCCCCAGCAGATTCTCCAATTCGGTGGTATATGCGGTCCCGACCGCCGGCGAACCGCTTCCCCAGGTCATAACAATGCCGTTCGTCGCGTGATGGAAGTACTCGATCGCGAGCCGGAAATGCCCCCGATTCTGGAGAAGGACGATCCGGCGCATCGATTCGAGGTACACCGGCTTCCCGTACGATGCCAGGCCCATCACTTTGTACTCGTCGCCGTAGTGCGGGAAACCCAAATACTGCGTCATCGCGAGGTAGAAGAGTCCGAGGGAATGGGGGAAATAGACGCGGTCTGATACGTCCAGCGTGTTCCCGGATCCCCTCCCCCACATCGCACCGACGAAATCGCCGAAACCGTCCGTCGAAACGACGGCGGCCTCGCGGAACGGCGACACGAAGAAGGCGCTCGCCATATGGGCGAGGTGATGTTCGACGTGATGGACGAGCGGGCCGATCCGTTTCTCCTCGACGCCGAAATGCCTCGCGAGATCCCGGTCGATGTTCCCGATTTTCACCGCGTTCCGCAAGCGATCCCGGATGACCTCGAATGCGGGACGCTGCCGAAACGCGTACATCGCTTTCCTCGGAAGATGCGCACGGGGGTCGCGGTTCACGGCGATCGCCTCGACATCCCGGATCGTTGCGCCGGCCTCGCGGAGGCAGTATTCGATGGCTCGGCGGGGGTATCCCGCCCAGTGTTTGATACGGGTGAAACGTTCCTCTTCGACCGCAGCGAGGAGAATGCCGTCGCGGATGATACACGCTGAGGAATCCCCGTGGTATGCGTTCAGTCCGAGAATCAACATGGGTGAGAGAGGAGGGTATGCGTCGCCCGGCCGTTCGTCGAAACATGTTCCACCCGACCAGGCCCGTGCGTGGGGGGGTGGGGATTCCCTTCGCCGGTTTCGGCCGAGCAGCCGCCTCGGACGGACAGAGTGAAAACGCGTATGGAGTAGAACATCAGTTTGACGATCTCATGGAAAACGGCGTTCGTCCCCGCCTTGGTCGCCCACCACTTCTCCGGCCGCCACCACAGTGATGGAACGCGGAAGATGCGAAACGAGCATTGCGACCCCGAAAACACACACGTATATGTCAGCCGTAGGCGGCGGACATAGGGGGGGTCGATCACGACGAGCGCCCGCGTCGCACCCGATTTCTCGAGGAAGCGGCGGACAGCTTCCGCCTCTTCCCATGTCGTACGCGCCGTGGAATCGTAGCGTATTGCCGAGAGGGGAACCCCGCGTTCCGTCAGCCAATCGGTCTGCCATTGGGAAATATACTCATCCCTCCTCATCATCCCGCCCGTATATCCCATGAGGAGAACCGTGTGCACCCGACCCGAACGGTAAAGCCCTGCGGCTGCGATCGTGCGCGGTCCCGCGTCACCGCCCGGGACGACGGCGACATCGGCAGGGGACGATGCATCGCCCTCTTCGCTCAGCATATCACCCATGCCGATGGCGAGGAAAACCGCGATCGCCGAGACGAACAGCGGGACGCAACGCCGTACCGTTCTCTCAACCGGCATAGCGCGCGAGATCCTCCCGCAGCAAGGCGAGCATGTGCGTCCCCGCCTCGCCGGCGGTGAAGCAGCCAGCGGATTCGCGGAGACGGTTCACGCACGCGGGGATCTCTCCGACGTCATAGGCGGCGATGATCCGCCCCGCCGCCTCGAGACGCCGGGTGAGGAGGAGTTGGTGATCGTCGACGACCTCCCCGTAGCGCCGGAGTCGGGGAACGATGATCGGCATGCGACGTTCACTCAAGGCAGTGATGATCGAACCCGCACCACCCTGGAGGATGACGACCTCGGCCTCCCGGATTTTCCGCGCGAATTCTTCCATCGAAAGGAACGCCGCCCCCTCGCAGACCCCGGCTCGGAAAGGGGTCCGCCCATACTGAACGAAGACGGGAAGCGGCAGAACGCTCCCCGCCGCCAACCTCTCCACCTCCCGCACCAAGCGGTGAAAGGGCTGCGTGGCATTCCCAACGGACACGAACGTGCTCATATCAACTGGCCGCCGTACACGCCGCGTGGGAAATACTTCCTCAGGTCCTCCCACTGGTAATAGAAACGATGGGCGAGTCGGTACATGATCCTCCCGGTCAGGGAAGGTTTCTCGACCCTCGTAAACGTCTCGATGAAGATGACCCGGCACCTGAACAGGAGGCGCCCGACGAGCGCGAACGGGACCGCCGGCCCTGCGCCGGTGCTGAGAATGACGTCCGGTTTCTCCCTGCTCAGGATCGCGAACGCCTCGAAGAAATTGACGAGCAATCGGGTATCCCTTTCCGCGTGCCGAATGAAGAAGGTCTTGCCCTGCATGTCCTGGGGGAGGATGGCACGGTCGTTCAGAACGTAGAAATGCTCGTGCACCTCGTACACGGGGCGGAGTTGGCGCACCTCCGTCAGGTGACCACCGCACGATGAGACGATGCAAATTTTCACCTTTTCTCCCGACTCTCCCAGCGACTTCTCTCGATGAGATCATCATAAACCCTGCAGATCCGTTCCGCTATGCAGGGCCAGGAGAACTCGGCCGTCACCCACTTCCTGCCCGCTTCGCCCATTGCACGCAGGTCCGCTCCGGCCATGGCGGAAAGCGCGTGCGCGAGGGAAAGCGGGTCGTTCTCCACCCAGAGACCGCACCCATGCGTTTCGAGACCTTCCCAAGGTGTACCTTTCCCCGCAATGACCGGGACGGCGTGCGCGAGCGCCTCTGCCGCGGCGAGGCCGAAATTCTCCGAATGGGAAGGGAGGACGAACACATCCGCCCGCGCGAACGCTTCGGTTTTCCTGGTTTCCTCGATGGGCCCGTGAAACACGACGCGTGCGGATATCCCGAGGGCTTCCGTTAATTCACGGAGCGACGCGGTGTACCCCTGGGTACCGCCGCCGTAGATGTCGAGACGCGTCTTTCCCGTTGTCAATGCGACCGCGCGGATCAGGTTCTCCAGACCTTTGACGGGGTGCAGGCGACCCATGAACACGATCCGGAAAACGCCGTCGGCGTCGGCGATACGTTCAGGGAGAAGAGGGACGTCCACGCCGTTCGGGACCAGCAGGACGGGGATACCGGGCATAGCGCGGACTGCATGTTCCGCTTCGCTTGCGCTCGTGACATGGAAGGCGGTGTGCTTACCTGCGACCAGACGCGCTACCCGCCTCCATGCCGCCTTGAGGCGCCTGCGCCGAGCCGCTCCCCAGTCCATGAGTGAACCCCGCGGTGACCAGAGGACGGGTTTCCTCTCCAACCCCGCACAGAGAAGAACGGGAAACGTCGGGGAGGAGTAGACGCCGGTCAGGTGCACCACGTCCGCGCGGCGCATCTCGGCAGGAAGGGAAGCCAGCAAGTCGAAAGAGAAATCGGCCCCCAGGGACTTGCGCGCGTAGACGACCGTCAGGTTCTCGTTCCATCTCGCGGTGCGCCCTGGAAGATGGAGCCGCTCCCTCGTATGCTTCCCGTTCGTGTCCGTCGTCAAAACGCGTACCGAAACCGTCCCCAAGCGCGAGAGTTCCACGCAGAGACGGTACACGGTCCGGATCGGCCCGCCGAAGCTTTCCGCGGGATGGAAAGAGGGGGTCACGTGCAGGACATTCATCCCGTCTGTGCACAATGTCGCGAGCCGATTTCGCCCGGGGGAACAGCTGTCCGTGTGGTCACAACCTCGAGCGCGAGAGCAGCCTGAGCACGAGGTA
This sequence comes from Bacteroidota bacterium, assembly GCA_029907355.1. Lineage (GTDB taxonomy): Bacteria > Bacteroidota > Ignavibacteria > SZUA-365 > SZUA-365 > JARYLZ01. The sequence goes on from JARYLZ010000043.1 coordinate 19,126, forward strand.
GGTGAGGACGAACGTATACAGCGTTCCCGCAATGAAACCCGTCAGCGTGCTCTCGACGGCGAAGAAATTCGGCAGCAACGCCGCAAGCATGGCCTTGGGCGCCAACCGCCCCCCCACACCCGTGTCGAGAAAGGAGAGCAGGTATAATACCACCCCGAAGAAGAAAAAGACGAAGGGGACGCCTGCCCACCCGAAATTCACGTACACTTCGCCGAGTTGGGAAATTCCGACCATGGTGGTCTTTGCCAGGCGTTCGTCGAGAATATGGTATGAGCGAGCGAACCAAACGTTCGCTTCCTGTGCCGTCGGCTTTTGGGGGTACAGGAATCGCGGGAGAGGAGTGAACACGAGGTAACGGAATGTCCACCCGAGTTGGTAGGGAATCCGGGCGGGGGTCTCTTTCACGATCACAGCGACGATCGGGACGAGCGAGAGCCGGCGCGAAAACTGCAGTTCCGGGCTCTCCTCGAAGTAGGACACGGCCCGAGGTTGGAACCAATAGGATCGAAGCAGGACTATGTAGAGCTGGACCTTGTCCGCGAACGAAACATCGATCCCCACTTCCCGTCGCTGCTGCAGGGCGATGCGGTACAAGTGCTTGACGGGCTGCGTGACGATGCCGATCCCGATCAGGGTGATGAGGAAGAGAACAGTCAGCCGCGCATGCTTCTGGAAGGCGAGGACGCCGAGGACGAGGATCGGCATGATCGCGTCGCCGACCATCGCGCTGTTGATGGAGATGGCAAGTTGGAACAAGGATGCGACGACGATCCCGCTGATGTATACGGCATTCCACCCCTTTCGTTCCCCCAAGTAGTAGAAAATGCCTATCGCGAGGTAAATGTTCGCGACACCATTGATGACCTGAATATATCCGCCGAGTTCGAGATCTGGGTTGCGCTGTTTCAAAATGAACAGGACCACCTGGAAGACGATGACGGCTACGGCATATATCAGGAGCCGTGTGTCCGAGACGTCGAGCCGCATTTCCCTCCTGGGAATGAAGCGCTTCGCGACGGACCATCCCGCCCAGATGCTGCACTGTGTGAGGAGCACTAATCCCATCGTCTGCCGCAAATGTTCCTCCGACGCCACGTAACGCGCGTAGAGGAGGCGCATCTCCAAGGGGAAGAACACGGGGAACGAGAAATACACCGCGTAAAAGGAAAGGATGATTTGGAGGAATGGGATGCGGTTGTGGGATTCCCACCGTGTCCAGGATAGGACGGCGATGCCGAGAACCAGCCATGCCATCATGGCGCTCACTTTTCCGTACTGGGGGGCGCGGAGATAAACGAACACGGGGAACGTGATCACGGCGCTGACGAACAAGGCGAAATGCCGACCGATGGCCTTCCCAACGGAGCGGCTGTTCTTCGACGCCGTCTCGTTCTGCAGGGGCATCACGTTCACGGAACGGTTCTCTTCTCGAGCGGTGGACTGTATTTCAGAATGTTTCGCCGTTGACTGATGTGCGAAGGTCGAGGTATGCACCCCGCCATCTCACGGCTGTATACACCCCGAAGAGGACAAGGATACCCCCCGTCCATGCCGGCCCGAGCCAGGACGATGCGCTTGCCGTCGCGAGTGCGGCGGCAATGGTAGCGGCGACGCTCGAGGAACGAATCGTCTTACACGCCGCGCCACACACCGCGATTCCGATGGTAGTCATCGCGAGGTGAACGACGGGGGAAAGCAATCCGCCGCCGGGCGTGCTGACGAGCGGTACGGCGAGAATCGACCCGAGGTAAACGACCTGCGTCGCCACGACGATCCGGGCGCGGTTCTCCGCGTAGCCGGCGTTTTTCACGAAGATGTACGTCGGGTAAAGAATGAAATACCCGATGAAGGCGCGGAGCATATTGCCTGCGCCACCCCATTCCCGCCCGTACAGCAGGACGACGAGGTATTCCCCCGCGTACTCGATGACGGCCGCACCGGCCAAACCGCCCAGCATGAACGAGAACAGCATAACGTCCGCGGCCTCCCGTTTCCGCTGAAGAGATATGGCCGGGTCCGAAAAGCGGTCAAAGAGCAGGACAGTCAACGGGTTCAGCAGGAGCTGGCTCAATTCGGCGAGATACTTGGCGAGGTTGTACACCGCCATGGTATCGATCGATGTGAGCCCGCCCACGTTCACCTTGTCTCTCCGATCGATCCATACCTCGGCTGTGCGGGAAGCCCAAAGTTCCAGCGAGAGGCGAAGGACGCGTTTCATTTCCCGGCGGTTCCACACCGGCATAAGGAAGGAACCGTAGCGGTGAATCAGGAGAACGACCACGAGTAAGGAGAACGCTGTTTCGCGGATGAGGAGCGCAGCGATTCCCGGGAGGAAAAACGAGGCCGCGACGGCACAGGCGGAGGCGATCAATGTCGAGGCGAATCCCGCCCCTGCGACGAACCGGTAGCGGTTCCTCAATTGCAGCAGCGCGGAGTACGGACCGTTCAACAGACCGACCATATGCGCAAGGCTCAGGAAGACCAGCCCTTCAACGAGATCCGCAGACAGCCGGTAGATGAACACGAAGAGGAACACTTCCCCCGCGATGAACAGCAGGCTGAGGAGCAGGAGAATACCGATCGATGCACGGGCGACGCGCACGGCCTCCTCACGGTATGCGAGGATCGCGAGGTTGACCATGAGAGCCGTCGCCGCCGCCGCAGTGTCCCGAAGCGTCATGAGCGTGACGAACACCCCGAATACGGAAGGACCCAGCCTGCGGGAGAGAATGACGGTCGTCACGAAATTGACGAGGTAAACGCCACCTTGTCCCGTCAGCAATGCCAGGGCGTTCGAGGTTGTCCCCGGCTCTTTCCGCGTGATGGGGACACCCGCCGGGGCTTCGGTCGTGCGATTGTCGGGACTCGAAAGAACGTCCATGCCATTCACGAGGGGTGACCGGCTTGTATTTTCCCCGGCTGGTCGATGCGGACCAAAGCGAGCATCTCCCGCACGCGGTGCCGCCACGTGTGCTTCTCGAGAACGATGCGCTGAGCGGAAGCAGCGCGGACCGCCCGCTCTTCCTCGTCGTCGAGATAGCGATGGACCAGCTCGTTCATATCCTCCGGATTGGAATAAACGGGGATGAGGTCGGAAAAGAACCGGCGGACGCCTTCGAGGTTCGTCAGTTGGAAACCTCCGAGGCCGGCGATCTCCCAAACGCGCGCGTTGACGCTTTCCACTTCCCCGAAATGCCCGTGGTTGATGCAGACCCGGGCTCTGCGGACAAAGGCTACCTTGCGTGCGTTCCGCAGAGACTCGCCGCGATACCAGCGGTCGAGGGCTGTGGAACGCCAAGGGAACCTCCGCTTCGGTCCGAACACATGCACCGAGAGCGAGGGATCGAGCGTCTCGAGATGCTTCACGCGCGAGGCATAGATGTTCCCGTATACAAGCACATCGAACGGCTCCACGACATCCCCCCACGGTTCCAGGTCCAGGAGCGTCTCGTCGAACGCTTCGGGCAGGTAACGGACCTGCGGCAACCCCAGCTCGGTCCCCAGCCGGCGCACCATGTACGGGTCCTTGAAGAATATCATGTCGTAAGGCGCGAAGAGAAATTGCGCGCCCCCGAGATTTACGATGGCATCCGGGAACCAGCCGACCACGATACAACCGGTCGCCTGCTTGATTTCCTCGACGGTGGTCGGGAGGAGCAGAGTGAAGTCGAGGACAATACATACATCCGGCCTCATCGCGCGGAGTGCGCGGACGATCTTCTTTTGAAGGTACCCATGATCACTGCCGGTCGTCACGCGGCTCGCAATCTCGCACGCCCTCCTGAAGAGGAAGGAAGCTCTCTCGAGTGAACCGGATTCCCGGTAGAAACGCTGGGCGGTGAATATCCTGGCATCGTGGCCCTCGCTCTGAAAGGCCTTTTTCAGACCCGCTTCCATGCTGTCGAAGGTTTCGACGCCGAGAATGACGATCAGCATGTCCCTTTTCTCTCGTTCTTTCTGCCGCTGTCGTCCGTCAAGAGCCGCCTTTTCGGCACCGGCATATCATGTTCTCCGTCCATACACTCTGCCGCTTCCCGCATTCGATCATTCGGACGGCATTCGCCGCCGACGTCACCAGACGCCACACCGCTTTGCGGAGCAGGCCCCTGACGCTGTGCGGCACCGGGCCCGTTTCACGGAAGGAAAAATCCACGAAACCGACGCTCGAGAACAGCTGGCGAAACGAGGACGGCGTGAACACCGTCATGTGCGTGAAATCGCCGTCAGCGACCATGGCGGGGAATAGCCCCGCACCGTTCGGTGTCTGCACGACGAGGACACCGCCGGCGGTGAGAATCGCGTGGAGGCGCATGGCGAGTTCGCACAATTCATCCTTCGTGAAATGTTCCAGGACATCCAACGCGATGACCGCATCGAGAGATTCGCTGTTCGCTCGCAGAAATGTGAGGATGTCTTCCTTTTGCACCGGCAGTCCCCTCGCCTG
>JARYLZ010000044.1 GCA_029907355.1 Bacteroidota bacterium
ATATAACCGTGTGCCGGAACCGCCTGCGAGAATGATGCCTTTCATGGCGTGGTGTGATTGGGTTCGAGGGCCTCTGTCGCGCCGGGTTTGGGGAATGGCCGACCACCGCCGCTAACGTACTGCGGAAAGGCCCCTCCATCCGAAAGGGGAGTGGACGGCGGCCTACGATCCGGTCATCGACACCCGGCCGTTGCGAAATGGGGTATTCAAGGACGGAGATGGGACAGGACCGTCTCGACCACGTAATCTTTCATCGGGTCGGACAGTTCGGGGTACACCGGGAGGGCGAGAATCGTTTCCGACACGGCGTCGGAGACCGGGAACTGCTCGCGTGAGGACGGGACGTCGCGGAAACACTCCTGCTTGTGGAACGGAACGGGATAGTACACGGCGCATCCGATCCCCTTTCCCTTCAAGTGTTGCACCAGCCCGTCCCTGTTCCGCACCCGGATACAGTACTGGTTGTAAATGTGCACCTCGGGAATACCGCTGTCCTCGTATACCGAAGCGGGCAGGAGAATCTCGTTGTTCTTGTCGAAAACGGTCACACCGCACCGCTCGGCGGCACCCGCCTCGATAAAGCGCCGGTTGTAGTACTCGGCATTCCGCTTCCGTGCGCGGGACCACTCCCCCAGGTGCGGCAGTTTCACGTTCAATATTGCAGCCTGGATGGCATCGAGACGGAAATTCCCCCCGACCACGGTGTGGTGGTATTGTTTCTCGGCGCCGTGCACGCGCATGATGCGCATGCGATGCGCGAGTTCCTCGTCGTTCGTCGTGATCACGCCGCCATCCCCGAACGCCCCGAGGTTCTTACTGGGGAAGAAAGAAAAACATCCCGTCGTCCCGATCGAACCGACGCGCCTGCCGTCGCGGTACCGCGCCCCGATCGCCTGGGCGGCATCTTCCACCACGGCGAGCCCGTGCGCTGCGGCGAAGTCCATGAGCGGGTCCATCTCCGCTGACTGGCCGAAAAGGTGGACGGGGATGATGGCTTTGACGCGGCATCCGCTGCCGTGCTTTCGCAAAGCCTGTACCGCCTTCGCCGGGTCGATGTTGTACGTGCGAGGGTCGATGTCGACGAACAGGGGGACAGCGTGGAGGCGTGCCACCACACCGGCAGTCGCGAAGAACGAGAAGGTCGGAACGATGACGCCGTCGCCCGGACCGATGCCGAGCGCCATGAGGGAGAGCAGCAACGCATCGGTGCCGGAGGAGACGCCGATGGCATGGCTCACTCCCACGAGGGAGGCGATGTTCCTCTCGAGTTCCTCGACCTCCGGGCCGAGGATGAAGGACTGCGAAGCGACGACACGGAGAAGGGCCGTGTCGATTTCCGCCTGGATGGAACGGTACTGCGCTTTCAGGTCGAGGAGAGGGACGTTCATGGGGTAGGGTTCGGTGAAAGGGGAATCGTTTCGTGGTGAGGGGACGGCTTCATCAGGAAAGGGCCGCCAAGTCGGCATCCACCATCAGGTGGACGAGATCCTTGAAGCGGGTTTTCGCTTCCCAGCCCAGCTCGGCCTTCGCGCGCGAAGGGTCCCCGAGGAGCACATCGACTTCGGCCGGCCGATAGAACAGGCGGTCGCTCCGGACGTACTCGCGCCAGTCGAGGCCGACGTAGGAGAACGCCTCCTCGACGAATTCCCGAACGCTGTGCGCCTCGCCGGTCGCGATGACGTAGTCCTTCATATTCTCCTGCTGGAGAATGAGCCACATCGCCTCGACGTACTCCTTCGCGTAGCCCCAGTCCCGCTTGGCGTCGAGGTTGCCGAGGCGGAGTTCCTTCGCCTTGCCGGCCTTGATGCGGGCGACCGTGGAGCTGATTTTCCGCGTCACGAATTCGAAGCCGCGCCGCGGGGACTCGTGGTTGTAGAGGATGCCGCTCGCGGCTTTCAGTCCGTACGCCTCGCGGTAATTCCGCGTGAGGTGAAACCCCGCGACCTTGGTGATGCCGTACGCGGAGCGGGGGTGGAACTCCGTGTCCTCGTTCTGGGGGACGCGGCGCGCCTTGCCGAACATCTCGCTCGAACCGGCGAAGTAGAACCGGCACTCCGGCGCGACCTGCTTGATCGACGAGAGGATGTAATGCGTCCCGTTGATATTGATGTTGAACGTGGAAAACTCGTCCTCGAACGAATAGCTGACGAAGCTCTGCGCGGCAAGGTGATAGCACTCGTCCGGCATCACCTCACGGACAACGCTGAAAATGCTCGGGTAGCTTTCCAGCGAAGCGGGGTGGAGGCGGATATCCTTTTCGAGATGCTTAATGCGGCCGAGTCGGTGCTCGGGGTCTTCGATGGCGACGCGGCGGACGAGGCCGTGCACTTCGTACCCCTTTTCGAGGAGAAGTTCGGCAAGGTAACTCCCGTCCTGGCCCGTGATGCCGGTGATGAGGGCTTTTTTCATGGGGAAAGGGGAATGGATACGCTCTCCCTGTCCCGCACCGTATGCAGAAACACGGCAGGACGGGGAACGATGTTCATAGGGCTGTCTTCACGTGCTCCAAATCGGCGAGGGGAACCTCGACGGAGACCGTTTTCTCGATCGCTTCGATGCGGATTGCCACACGCGTGCTCCCCCGAAACTCGACGAGGTACCCGCGCATGCCGGCGAGGGGCCCGTGTCGGACGGTGACTTTCTGTCCGAGGCGGAGGTCGGTTTCTTCCACACGGATATCCGCCGGCCGTGTCGCGGCGATTTTAAGGCTCTCGATCGTCTCCTCCGATACCTCGGCGAGCTTGCCCCCGAAACTGACATAGCGCATGGCTCCCTCTACCTCGAGAGCGGCAATGCGCTCGCGCTCGTTCGCGAAGACGAATAGGTAACCAGAGAAGAGCGGGACGAGGACCCGTTTCCTCCTGTCGGACCACTGCCGGAGTTCCTCGCGCAGGGGGAGAAACGAGGTGACAGAGAGGTCCTGCAGACGACGATGGATTTTCTTTTCATACCGCGGTCGCGTATAGAGCACCAGCCACCGTTTCTGCTCGGCGCCGCGGGTTTCGTTCCAGGAAAGCTCCGCCAATTCACTCCCACACGAGGAATGTTCGGGCCCCCTCGGGGGCGGGAGAACGCCACTCCCGCGTTTTCTCCACGGTCGTGGCTATGTCATGAGAGCGTGCGATCGAAGAGGCACGCCGAAAAACTCGAAAAACCTGCCGTCCAGCACCCGCTTCCCTCTTCGCCCGGGGATCCAGCGCTTGTCCACCGCACTTGCTTTTCCGATCCCGCAAAAACATACACAGGTGCCCCGTGCATGGGCTTGGAATCATGGCGTGTACCGGCGTTTGCCAGGGGGATTTTCCTCCCCTGGGCGACATGCGAAAATGACGCCGCCGATGGTATCGAACAATAACTCCCAATAATCGTGTCACCCGCTCGATTGCAGTTTTCGCAACTCATCACGCAACCGTGCGGCTTCTTCGTAATCTTCGCGTTCCACCGCCTCGCGCAGCTGCTGTTGCAGCATCTCGGCGCTCGGTTTTTCCGGCCCGCGTGCCGTTCTCTCCTCGAAATCCATCTCATCCTCGAAGTCCGGAGTGATCCCCGCTTCCGCGAATACCTCCTCGGCGACATAGATAGGGACGCCGAAGCGTACGGCGAGGGCGATGGCATCGCTGGGTCGAGAGTCGATTTCCCGTGGCACGTCCGCGTCGAGGGAAATGCGCGCGTAGAACGTCCCCTCGCGCAGTTCGGATATCGTGATGTCGATCACGGAAGCGCCGAGCGCATCAATGACGTTTTTCAACAGGTCATGCGTCATCGGGCGGGGAGGTTTTATCCCCTCGATCTCAAGGGCGATCGCTTGTGCTTCGAAGGCGCCGATGATGATCGGGAGCCGGCGTTCCCCATTGATCTCCTTCAAGATGAGTGCATAGGCACCACCGCTGACGGAACTCGTGGAGATGGCGAGGATATCGACTTGAATGCGCTCCACCGTGAATTGGTATCCTTTCGTATCCTGTCATGAACCCATGTGCCGTTTCAATGCGTCCGTCAGTGCAGGGAGAACCTCGAAGACATCCCCCACAATCCCGTAGTCCGCCGCCTGGAAAATGGGCGCATCCTTATCCTTATTGATCGCGACGATCACCTTTGCGGACGACATGCCTGCGAGGTGCTGGATTGCCCCTGAAATGCCGCACGCGATGTAGAGGTTCGGCGAGACCGTTTTCCCGGTCTGCCCGACCTGCTCGGCATGGGGACGCCACCCCGCGTCCACGGCGGCGCGCGAAGCACCGGTCGCCGCTCCCAGCACGCCCGCTAAATCTTCAATGTAATGCCAGTGTTCCGGTCCCTGCATCCCCCTGCCGCCCGAAACGATGATCGTCGCTTCCGCCACGTCGAGCTTGGACGCTGCGATGCTCGTGCCGACAGAACGGGCGGTGAAGTCCTCCTCGGAAAGGGCGGCATCGAAGGTCACCACCGGGCAGGACATGTTGTCCGCGGTCAGGGCGGGAAAAACGTTCGGCCGAAGCGTGTAGACCTGTCGCGGGGTCTCGATGCGGACGCGCTCGAACGCTTTGCCCGCGAAGACCGGGCGCACGGCAGTGATGCCGCCCTCGTCGAGCGCGAGGGAAACCACGTCGGCCGCATACCCCGCGTCGAGGCGCACGGCAAGGAGAGGCGCCAGGTCGCGTCCGAGGGACGTCGCCGGGAGGAACACGACATCGGCACCGTATTCGGTGGCGACCGCCGTTACCGCCTTCACGGCGGCTGTCGAAGAGTAGAGATCGAGTCGCGAGTCCGGGACGTGGTAAACCTTCGAAGCCCCGTATGCCCCGAGCGTGTCGAGACCGCTCGCCGTCCCGAGACAGACGGCTTCGACCGGAGAGGCGGGTTCCTTCGCGAGCACTGCCGCCGCACTCAAGGTTTCGAGAGAGGCTTTCTTTATCGTCCCGTTTCGCTGTTCGATGAAAACGAGAAAATGCATAACGGATCTGCCTGGATATGAGAGCGCTTTTCTCCGCCCACCCGTGGGCTTTAGATCACCTTCGCTTCCTCGTGGAGGAGGCGGACGAGTTCAGGGACGGCTCCCGCACCCTCGCCGACGATGCGGCCGCCGGATTTGAGCGGGGGCTTGAACATCTCGAGCACACGGACGCGCGGCGGTGTCTGAACAGCGGGGACATCTTCGATGGGTTTCTTCTTCGCCGCCATGATCCCCTGCAGTTTCGGGTACCGCGGGTTATTGAGACCCTTCTGAGCGGAAATCAGGGCCGGAAGTCGCGAGACGATCGTTTCCTTGCCGCCCTCGATATCGCGTTCCGCGGTGAACGTCCCGTCTTCGCGGAGCTCGAGAGAAGAGACTACGGTGACGGCAGGCATCCCGAGCAGTTCCGCGAGCATGCCGGGGACCTGCCACCCGTCGTAATCGATGGACTGCCGACCGCAAAAGACGACGTCGGGACGGCGTTCCCGCAACGTATCCGCCAATGCACGGGCGGTGCCGTATGAATCGAACGGGGAGTCGGTCACGATGTGGATCCCCTTGTCGACGCCCATGGCGAATGCTTTCCGTATCGTTTCCTTCACCTCGGGAGAGCCGACGCAGACGGCGGTGACCTCGCCTCCCTTGCTCTCTTTCCATTGCAGGCCGGCTTCGATAGCGAATTCGTCGTAAGGGTTTAAAATGTACGTGACCTCCGTCCGGTCGATACTCTTCCCGTCCTGCCCGATGATGATTTTCGTGGTTGTGTCAGGGACGTGGCTTATGCACACGAAGATGTTCATGTCTACGAGCCGTTCGAAAATTCCGATGTAGAGTTACCCTTTGCGCGAAACGCGTTGTTTTTCCGCTTGATTCCACGAGGAATTCAGGAAATCAATATATGTCCGCACCGTTTCTTTTCCAATAATACCTGCACTTCCACACCCTGCCATGCGGCATGGAACGTGCCGGCGCAGAAATCCCCTAACGGCCCTTCCCCCTTCGATTTCCCATCGCCGGGTGAAGAGCGGGGTCTCTCCGCTGACGCATGGTGCACGTAAAGAGGTTGCGCCTCATGCCCCTGCCCATGCCCGCCTGGATTTTTTCCTTCTTGCGTCTCGTATCAAGGAGTATGCCGCATCTTGCCAACATCATCCCTATTCCTCGAATATGACGGGGAGCCCTTTCCCTGCATTGGATAGCAGAAGAAGAGCGGACCGCAAACCCCCTGACCGCCAGCGTGTTCCCACGATCTCCGGGGGCATCCTTTCATGGGGAATTTTCCCATGCAGGAAATGCACCGGCTCATGCGATGGCTCGTGTCCCGTTTCCCTCTCGTATAGGACTAATCTTCTTTCCAGAAAAAGCCGCGGGCGCGCCTGTCCTGCCGAAATGATTCGAGGGCCGCTCCATCAATTTCGAACGCTTCCGCCGTTTTTTCCCCGGTGCGCCGGTAAAAGGATGCGGGTTCGATCGTCGTCGGGTCCGCGAAACCTCCCACACCGCACACGATAGAGTGGGGAGCGATCGGGGACAGCGCCCAGTCCGAAATCCCCACGAAAACGCCGAACTCGTAGGCACGGCTCACCGCGAGATACTCCCAGAGCGTGCGTGAATATTCCGGCGAGGTTTTCCGCGACACGGAAAGAGCAGGGACAAGAACGATATCAGGCCGCGTCCGAGCCCGGAGGAAAAGATCGCTGAACCAGAAATCCGCGCATACCAGCACGAGAATGCGGAAGCCGCCCATGACGAATTCTCCGATCTCTGTTCCCGGCTGGACCCTCCTGCGTTCATCCCCGTACGGCCTGAGCTTCTCGTAATAACCGACCAGCTCACCGGTCGGCGAGAGTACCGCGCCAGTATTGATCAGTCCGCCGGACTTTTTCTCATGATGCGTACCTCCGAACACGTAGCATCCCCACTCGACGGCAATGGATGCCACCGCATCCCGGTACCGGTCGGCATCTTCTTCGAATGAAACATGTTCCGGGAGGAGAACGATATCACACGGCCGACACCCGCCGCGGAACGGGGCCAGTGCTTCGCGAATGGCCCGAAAATTCAAGGCGGTGTCGAAGGCCCGCAGAGGCGGCTGGGTGATGATGAGGCGCATGCGTCGGCTGCTCTGACCGGTCACTCCGCCGCTTTCACCGTTTTTCCCCCGCTCGTTCCGGGGAGACGGCGAACGCAACGGAATGATTGATGCCTACCCGCAAGCCATCCATGCACAGATCCACCCGCTATTTCAAGACCACCATCGTCTTCCTCATCGTCACCTCCCCGGCTTGCAGGACATACCAATACGTTCCGGACGGCAGAGGCGTCGCATCGAAGAGCACCGCGTACGATCCGGGTTTTTGTACGGCATCGACGAGAATAGCGGCGACTCGTCCGACACGATCGTACACGGTGAGCCGGACCGGCACTTCCTCGATGACCGTGTACGCGATCTCCGTGAAGGGGTTGAACGGGTTGGGACGGTTCTGCGCCAAAACGGCACGCCGCGACCCGTCGAAGAGGCGCACGCCCCCCTCGCGGCATATGCCCGTCAGTTCGAACATTCCCGGTACCGTCGTCACGGCGAGGGAACCGCCGATCCCCTCCGCACTGTCGAGCGTAAGCGCCGTCCGCTCATGCATACCGAGCGTAGCCCGAAATCGGAGCGTGGTCAGAATACCGTCCGGTCCCGGCGTCAATGGGAGCGTAAGGGGGATCGACCGTTCGCCGTTCGCGAGGAATCCTGCCGGTTCACCGAGGGGAACGAGGACATCCGCGGCGAAGCGCAAAGTCATACGAACGCCACTCGCACCGAAAAGCCGCGGATTGAGAACGCTGCGCAGGTAGACGGGGGCCTCGACGATGTCCCCCGGCGAGGCACGCAGTGTGTCCATCTGGAGGGTGACCGCTGCCGTCCCCCGTGCTCCGCGTACGGTCATGAACACCGACTCGCAACGAGGCGACGTTTCCCATTCAAGCGCGTCCGTGTACGCACCGTCTGCGCCCGGGTCGATGAAGCGCACCGTGATCGTCGCAATGCCTCCCGCTGGAATGACGACGGGCACACCTCCTGCGACGAGAAACGGCCCGCCGCCGATCGGGCGGGCGCCCGATAGGAGAACGGGAATCGTGCCGGTGTTCCGGACCGTGACGAGCCGCTCGGCGGGAAGGCTGTCGACCGGGAGAAGCCCGAAATCGAGGTCCGCTGCAACGACACGTGTGGAATCCTTCGTTCCCGAGAGGGATATGGGGAGATGCAGATCGCACGGTGTGGCTGCAAGAGTGAGCACGCCGCTCTCTACCCCGGACGATGTCGGGGCGAAGCGCACGGTCAGATTCCGGGATTGGCCGCTCCGTAAAAGAAAAGGAAACGCGGGGGAGACGACCGTGAAACAGGGATTCGTCGAGGAAAAGCCCTGGACATCGAGATCCATCGTGCCGTCGTTCCGCACCTGGATGATCGTGTCTGCACTCTCACCCGGACAGAGAAGGGATCGGAAGACGATGGGGGTCTCGGCGGTCATCGACGCCGTGTCGGCCCTTGCGTCGAGTGTGAAACCCGCCGAGCGCACGCACCCCCCGGTATCCGCGAAGATGGTGACGCTGCCGGTCGCGTTCACGCCGGGTAGGAGAGGGGTGAATCGGATGCGCAAAGACAGTGCCCGGCCGGCCGGGAGAAGGAGGGGAAACGCCGAGGGGGGCGGGTCGACGATCTGGAATTCCTGCCCCGTGACAACGGGCGATGCGACGGAAAGGACCGTCGAGCCGGTATTCCGGACGGCGACGACCGTGTCGAGGCTCGACCCTTCGCAGAGGATCAAGGGCCGGAAGGCCAACGAGGGAATTGTGGCGGAAAGACCTGCGCTGTCCTTCCTCGCATGGACGAGGATGCGAAGGGGGTTGCGCGAAGCGACGCTGTCGTTGCTCGTAATGATGAGTGTGTCGATGACGGCACCCGTCGCGGTGGGGAAGAAACGGATGATGAATCTCGCCGAGTCCGCCGGCGGGACGTTGACGGGAAATCCCGTGGGTACCTCGAGTGTGAGACCGCGCGTCCCTTCCTCGAACACAGCCCGTGTGATGACCAGCGCCCCGTCGCCTTCATTCCGGACAAAGAGGGTATCGCGGGTTTCGATTTCGCAGACGATCCCGCTGATCGAGACCTCCGGAGCAGCGGCGATACGCGGGGACGGGCGAAAGACCAACACGTTGGCCGCGGCTTGCGAAAGCACCCACGAGGGCTCCGCCGTGTATGCCCCGGGCAGTGGATTCGGGTTTTCCTGGGCGGCTGCGAGGTAATAGACATCGTCCGAACCGGGGAGAACGACGGGTTGTGCCCACACGTTGTTCGTATACGCATCGATAGCGGCGAATTCCGTCCATGGCATCGAGGGCGATTTGAGAAAGAGGAGGATGCGGGAGCCGTTTCCCGTCCCGGTGAGAAGGAAAGAACGGGGGACGAAATGGGAGGTGTCCGTCGAGGGACCCCGGAAAATCGTGGCCGTCGAGGGTTCGAGGACGATCGTGTTCCGCAGCCCGTCGATGCGGATGCGCCCCGAGCCGCCTGCCTGCGAAGCGCTTCCACCGCGGACGGATACCCTCCCGCTGGTGAACGCCGTTCGTGTCTCGACGGACACCGCACCACCCGACCCGGAGCCGCCCGGCCCGTTCGACCGCACTTGTCCATCTCCGCCGTTCGCCTGGACGGTCAACTCGGAAACGGCCGGTGCGAAGATGCGGACGGCCCCGCCGCCTCCGCCTCCCTCGCCCGAGCAGAGACTGACACCCTGCGGGTTGCCGCTGGCACCGCCGGAACCTCCGGCCAGCGGGACGAGTTGGATGTTCCCGTGCGCCTGCCCGCCGTTATCCGCGGACGAGGACGCGCCCGGTGTGGCATAACCTCCTCCCCCCCCGCCGCGCGTTTGTCTCTGACCGCTCCCGCCCCCGAACCCGCCTGGCGGGCTGCAGGAAGCCCCGTCGTTACAACCTTCCCCGGATGTCCCGAATGGGTGGCCGGTCCCTCCTCCTGCCGCCTCGTAATGCGGCGCCGTCCCACCGAGGACGCCGTTCAGACTCCGGCCCGTATTGTTCGCAAAACCGCCGGTCGATTCTCCGGGGTTTCGGAACTCGTCGCTCGAGAATGGGACACCCGAACCGTTTCTCCCTCCGCGTCCGCCGCCTGTGAAACCGCCGCCGCCGTCCGATCCGTTGCCGGTGACATCGCAAAAGTTCCCCCCCCCGCCGCCGCCGCCCGGGCCGCCGTTTTTACCCTGCGCGCCGACATCGATGACCGCGCCGGGGACGCCGGCCACGGCTCCTTTCGAGATCAGGACGAAAGGCAGGTAGCCCTGGTTGCCCGGGGTATCCGGGTCGCAATCCGCCGTCGAGACCCGGTATACGGCATTATCGAACGATGCGCTCTCGACGATCATCGCTCCGCGCCGGGATCGGAAACCGAGACCGCCCACGCCCAACGTCCCCCCGCCGCTCGCGCGGAGCGGAGGCTGAGGGCGAACGATGAAGAACGGTTCGCTGTTCGAGGCGTTCCCCTTGACGATGACGGCGATCGGGACGATGAACGACGGGTCCAGGACGCGCCAATCGTCCGAGTTCGGTTGGACGGAGGGGTGGACGAACACCTGTGTCGAGACCATGCGACCGTTCCACGATACGACGACAGGGCCGATCGTGATTTTCGACGTGTCGGCGGGGTTCACGCACACGACGCGCACCGAATCACCGGGGTTGTTCAGGTAGAGGCCGTCGGTCCCGAAATTGCCCGGATTGTCGACGGGGCCGATCACCTCCACGTACACGTTCATGCCCGGTGCGCCGATATCCGGGATGATGTAGGAAACGGTCTGGGAACGTACCGTGTGGAGTGCGGCAAGCGGAATCGCCGCAGCAATGAACACCCATCGCCCAGCACGCATCATGACACCTCGAGGGATAAAAATGGCGGAATTCCTCTTCAGAAGATTCGCTTCACCGGTAAGAGGACAGGTATCCTGCAAACCGATCCCGTTCCGCAAAGCATCGAACGTTCCTCTCGTAACCGTCACACCGGGAAACGGAACCGTCCCATGAAAAAGTCGGCATCGAACCCATGAAAAACAAGGGAAAACCGGCATCGATGACGCCCGCCATGTTCCCCGACCAGATCACGCACACCGCAGGTGCACGGCGTCCCGCCTCGAACGAGGGTTCCACCGCCTGTCGTCGTGCCTCGTCGTTATCCTGTCTCGTCGGTGCTTACCACGCGTTTCGCCCGAGATGTGCGGCGGGGATTCTCCAGCCCTCCGTGATTCCGCTTCGAAGCCCCTTCTGGAGAAAACACCGCCCTCGCGGCGATTTGCGATGACGCATCGTATCGAAGGGAAGCCACGCATGGAGAGCACCGGTCTGCTCAACCGCCGGCACGCAGACGGGCGTCGTCATGCGATATACTCGCGCGGGACGCGGTGTCCGATGGAGGTCAAAACCTCGTAGGGGATGGTCCCGATCCGTTCCGCGATCTCCTCGACCGTGATGCATTCCTCGCCTTGGCGGCCGATGAGCACGACCTCGTCGCCGTTGAACGCCGAGTCTCCGCCGATATCGACCATGCACTGGTCCATCGAAATCATCCCGACGACGGGGTAGCGTTTACCGTGGATGAGCACATCGGCGTTGTTCGATAGTTTCCGCGAATACCCGTCGCCATACCCGACCGGCAATGTTACGATACGTGTGCCGACGGGAGCGACCCAGGTATGGTCATAGCCGAGGGGTGCGCCGGCGGGAATCGATTTGAAGTACACGACACGCGTCAGGAACGAGAGTGCGGGCCGGAGCTCGACCGTGCGGCGGGTTTCCGCGGAGGGGTAAACTCCGTAGAGCATGATACCCGGACGGACCATATCGAGGATCGCCTCGGGGTGTTGGAGGACGGCCGCCGAGTTCGCCGCGTGGCGGAGCGGCATCGGCAGGGAATGTCGCTCGAAGTATCGCGTAGCTTCGAGAAAGCGTTCGAGCTGCATCCTCGTGAAGCCGGGGTCCGCGGCATGGGAGGCGGAGAAGTGGGTGAATACCCCGCGGATATCGCAGTGCTTCGCCTCGACTGCCGCATCGAAAAGAGCCGGGGCGCTTTCCGGGCGCACGCCGATGCGCCCCATGCCGGTGTCGATTTTCAAATGCACCTGTGCGCGGCGTCCCAGGGCGGCGGCTGTTTCGTCGATCTGGCGGATCTTCAAAACCGATGAAGCGGTGATCTGTAAATCGTATTCGAGGAAATGCGCGATCTGGTTGCCGATGATTCCGCCGAGAACCAGGATGGGTGCGGTCACCCCCGCTTTCCTGAGCACGATCCCCTCCTCGAGGAACGCGACGCCGAGTTCGTCCGCACCGAGACGAAGGAATTCCTGAGCCGTGCGGACCAGTCCGTGGCCGTAAGCGTTCGCCTTCACCGTAGCCATGACGCGCGTCTTACCGACCAGGGATCGCAGCATCCGGAAATTGTGTTCGAGGGCCCGGATGTCGACGCGCACGACGGTCGGCCGAAGGACGATGGACTCGTCGGCGAACACGAGATCGATCATTTCCGGCCCCGCAACGTTCCCCTCCCGCCGGCGAGGGATTTCCGATGCCGGACGCTCCGGTCGTTCACGAGGGTTCCAACCTGACCGTGACGATGGTCTTGGACGAGGATGTCGGTTCCACGGAAACGGTGCATCGGCACGGTGCCGTGCCGTGCGTCGTGGTGCACTCGAAGGCTGTTCGTTTCCCTTTCGCGGAGAACGCTTCCAGAACGCGCTCGCGGAATATCTCCGACCGCGGGAGAATCTCCCCCGCCGGCCTGTTCCGGACGGGTCGACGCGGGTCGATGCCGAGCAGGCGGCACGCGATGGGGTCCATCGACGTGACCTTTCCCTGGTCGAAGAGGAGTTCTGCCCGCTTCTCCTTGCGGGCGCGGATGGAAGGCGTCGGCGCTTCGAGCTTGACGAAACCGGCAGTGAAGGGCCGTGCTATGGGAATCTCGTTCACGGTTTCCCCGGGTTCGGGGATCTCCTCGGCGAGCCGCTCGACCGCTGCGGGTTGCCGGATTGCGCATCGGTACACGATCGACCCGACGGAACGACCGCTCTTGACGGGGATGAGAGACCAAACCGCCCGGAGCGGGCGTCCTTCGTCGGAATGCGTTTCGAACTCTCCGGAAACGGGCTCGCCTTTCTCCGCCGCCTCGGAGACACGTTCGAAGAGGTCGCTCTGCCGATGGGCGAACACGAAATCGCTGAGGTAGAAATCCCGCACGCCGGTGGTTCGGAACGGCTCGTCGAGCATGCGGGTGAAGGCGGCGTTGGCCGCTGTGCAGCGGAACGGTTCCATGGATTCGAAAACGCAGACGGCTTCGTCCGACGTGTCGAACACGGCGTCGAGGACGACCTGCCGAAGGGTGGCTTGTTCTTCGAGGTCACGGATCTTCCGACGGCTTTCCACGGAGAGCCTGGCGTTGAGGGCGGCCGCCGCGATTTCCCCAAGCAATGCGGTTTCGCCTTCGTCAAAGGCATCGACTTCCGGCGACCCGACGGAGAACAGTCCCGTAACCACCCCGTCTACGACGAGAGGGAGACAGAGGAGCGAACGGATACCGCACTGCTCCGCCTGTTTTTTCCATGGCACGAACGACCTGTCGTGCTGGGTGTCCCGCACCGTCTGGGCTTTCCCGCTCTTCACGCACAGCCCGATGGATGTGTCCCCCTGGGGCGTGTCGTCGTATCGCAATTTCACTTTCAGGAGAAAATCCGCTCCCGGCCCCGCCGAAGTCGTCGGGTGTATGCGAAGGTCGTTCGCGGCACGGTCGCCGAACCACGCGAGGGAGTACCCCGCGGAGCCTGTGAGAATTTCGCACACGCGCCGTTCGATTTCCTCGCGCGTCGTCGCGCACGCGAGCGCCCGATAGATCGCATCCGCCGCCTCGAGCAACCCTCTCGCCTCTCTATCTTTCCCCGCCTGTCCGGAAGGTCCCACTTCGCGGAACACGGCAACGGCTCCCCGGAGACGACGTTCCGTGTCGATCAACGGTTGCACGTTCACCGCGAGAACCTTATGGCTGCCACCCGGAAGCATGTGGGCGACGCGAACCCCCGTGACGGCGCACTCGCTCACCAGCGCGATCATGATGGGGTGCTCCGAGATGCGTAGGGCGTTTCCCCGCTCGTCAGCCAGCCGCCACCGGGAATCGGTGCAGGACCTCCCGATGATTTCCGCGCGATGCTGGTCGAACAACCGCAGGGCTGCATTGTTCGCTTCCATCACCTCGCCCTTCTCGTTGACGATAAGCACGGCATCGGAAACCGCCGCCATGAGCGCCTGCTCGCGAAACGTGAAGTCGGAGTCGTTCTTCGATGTGGCGTGTGACCCGGAATCCCGCCCGTCCTGCGTTGGGGCATTCTCGAGCATATCGCCGACACAGAGGACGAAATGGCTCCCCTCCACCGTGACGAGGCCGCACGTCATCCGTTTTCGAAGAACCGACCCGTTCTTCGCATGGTGTTCGGTCACGCCCCCGACCATGCGACCCGATTTGCGGAGAGAAACGTAGGTGGACAACCACGCCCCCCGCGACATGGAACGGTCGATTTCCGTGATCGGCACACGGCGGATTTCCTCCGTGGTGTAGCCGAGCCTTTCGCAGAAGAGTCGGTTGGCGAACACGATGCGCCCGGTTTCCGTGACGAGGAGCATCTCCCCGCCGATCATGGTCGGGGCCATGTCCCGAAGCATCCGCTCCGTCATTTCGATGTTTTCGAAACCCCTCTCCGGAGGGGGAGCCGATTCACCGGGAGAATTCGATTGCTTGCGGCGGTTTATCATGTTCTCGAGAAATTGATGTATTACCGTCCATACGCCGGTTTCCGTTCTCGAATAAACCGTCAACAACTTCTAGGGAACGAAATCCTCCTCGCATGCCGTATCGAAAATGCCCCTATGCCGAATCACTTCTTCTTCCATCGGGCGACGATCATCGATGTCCATCATCACAAAATAGACATCTGGGGATCGGAAAAAAACAAGGGTTGCGAAATAAAGCCGATCGATTATTTGATGACCGTCATCATGGAGGAAATATCCCGCGCCTCTTGCCCACTCGTTCCCTCGCGAATGGCGCGAATGACGTATTGACCGGCCGGCAGCGTTCCCGCCTCGAACGTCCACCCCGTCATCCCCCCTTCAACCCACCCTTCAAAGACCGTCGCGATACGCCTTCCTGCAATATCGTACACGGCGATATCGGTTTTCCCCGCTTCGGGTGCGGTGAACCGTATCGTCGTCGTGTAATCCGATGCGATCGTCACGGGATTGGGGAAGGCATCGACCGTGGCGGTCGCCGGAATGCGCGCGTCGACGGCGCTATGCGTCAGGCCTTCGATGACGGCCGTGTGGATGGAGAGATCGGAGCCGTGGAGGCGCGTCCAGATGGGGCGGATCCTGCCTCCGTAAGCGCTTACGCAATTGTAGTCGCCCATGAAAACCATCGCCGAGGGAACGAAAGCCGCTTCGTTGATGCGCCGGTTGACGAATGTCATCCCTCCGTCCGTCGAGGAAGCAAGGTAGACGTCCGTCGAATCCGTCCGGTAGTTCCGCCGGTCGTAAAAGACGATGACGATTTCCCCCGTGACGGGGTCGACGGTCCCCCATGTGAAGAACTGCTCCTTCCCATTCCGGAGGGGATCGTCGTTGACGCGTATCGGTGCAGACCACGTCGCGCCCCGGTCGGTCGACCGAGCGATGAACACATCCGGGTCCCCGTTCCGCAGGTCGACCCAGTTCACGTACACGGTTCCGCGGTATGGTCCCCGGGAGACGTCGCACATCGTGACCGGCAGACCGTTCGCTCTCTGAAGGCCCCTGATGTCGATATCCCAACCTCCCGGCATATCGGAAACGATCATGTCCTCGCCCCAGGTAACTCCCCCGTCGAACGAGCGGTCGAAATACAATCCTGCAGGGCCCGCCCAAGCGAGATAAATTTCCCCTTCCGGCCCGACGGCAGGGACAGCCCCTTCCATCGTCTCGTCGCTGTCCACGGCGTCACCGGCGGTGTCGCTGACCCGGACAAAGGGTTCGAACGTCTCTCCCCGATCGGTGGAACGCGCGAACACGATGACGGAACTGTCGCGGGGGTTCGCGCTCCCGTATCGCGTGAAATCCGTCCACGCCGCGTAGATGTTCCCTCGGAAGCGGCTTCCGGTGATATCGGCGGCAAGCCATTCTTTATCCTGAAGACTCGAATTCGTCAAGGGTCCGGGGCGTGCCGAGTCCGAGCTGGGGCCGCGGAGCTTTATGCCGGCGGACCACGTCTTCCCTCCGTCATCGCTCGTGCGCACCGTGATGGCGTCCCATCCGACCGTCAGGTGCGCATAGTACGCCCTCCCATCAGGTCCGAAAACGACGCACGGGTCGCCGTACGTCGCCGGCGGCAGTTGGGACTCTCCCCACGTCAGCCCGCCGTCGGTCGACCAGTAGTAGTAGCGAAGATTCGCCCCCGCGATGACGTTGTCGGGATTCGTCGGATTGATCGCGATGCTCGTTTCCTCGGGGTACCCGCCGGGGGTGCTGATACGGACGTTCACCGGCTGGGAATACAGGGGCGCTACCGTGAGGACGAAGAGCATCCCCATCCATGTTCCGACCGCGCGAGACACCGTCCGGCGGCTCTGCGTCGGAATGCCGCCGTGCGCTCCCACGCATATCGCTCTCCGCGGTTCCCGCGTATCTCTTCCCCTCCAGTTCCTCTCGCGAGTCATTCGAAGATTTTCCATGGAGTCAGTGAGGAAAAATGATCGTCATTCCTGGGAAACTCTTTTCCTTTTCGCCAAACCCCGTGATCGTCGTCACCGCGAAATAGATGCCGAAAATGATCACGACGACAGCGCTCACGGCCCCGGCGATACGGACGAACCTCTGGGACAACGTATGCCTCCTGCTCCGGATGAACAAGGCAAGACCGAGGAACCAGAGGAGCCCCCCGAACCCGGCTGCGAAAGAGAAAACGAGTTTGTCCGCAAAATTGTTCGACAGGAGCCCGTTCGCGGAGAGGAAACCGATGACGGCCGTCCATGAGATGAAAAGAGTGGGGTTCGACAAGGCCATCATCGTGCCGATGAGAACGCTCATGCGCCCTTTCCTTGCAGGCTGGCGCCCGTTTCCGTTCTGGATTTCTCCGGGATTCATGGCCGGTCGTTTGCCGTCGAAGAACAACATTCGGATACCGAACACGATGAGGAACAGGCTGAAGGCCAGCTGGACGTACTCGTTCCTCAAGTACGGGCGGACGAGAGCGATCAAACCGAGGGAAATGATCAGACAGTAGAGGATATCGATGAGAACGGACCCCAGCGCCACGTGCATCGCTTTGCGGGTCTCGTGGTTCAGCGTCCTCTGCGCCACGTAGATCGACGTCGGACCGAGCGGGAGCGTCATGAGAATCCCCACGGCGACGCCGAGGAGGAAACTGAATAAGAGAGACATGTCGTCGTGTGAAGGATGGCCGGTCGGTCTTCGGGACGTGAAAGGTAGGGAAAAAAGACTCTCGTAATCAATACTCCATGCACCCTGTGCGCGACTCCGCTCATCGATTCCGTGATACTTCCCGGGCGGCTTCTTCGACCCGAGCATGGAGGGCATCGACATGGTCTTCATGTTCCGGTTTCATGAGAACGCTCCGTAACACGGTGGTCCATTCCGTGTCTGCCGTGACCCATGGGTAATGTCGGCACAGCAGAGAGGTCCGTACGCGGAGAACGCTGAGAAAGACGGGCTTTCTCGGGTCGCTCATGCATGAACGGAACACACCATCGGAAAGACGCGACACCTCGGAAGCGAGCGGCACACCCGGTGTCGGGAAGAATGCGATGATGTCCAGCTCGGGTTCGACGAGCAAACACAGGCTTTCCGAACCCCGGATCAGCGCCGCCCAGCGGAGGGCCGCTCGCCGGCACCGTTTCAGGATGGGACCGAGTCCCTCGTCGGCGGCGAAGGGGATAAGGCGCATCGTCACCCAGAGCGCAGCGGCAGAAGCCCCCGCGCGGGAGCATTCGAGGCTGATCTCGCCGAGATGAAGTTCTCTCGAGGTGAAGTACGTGTAGGGGGAATCGTGCTTGTAGAACCGCCCCACGGACGCATCCCGGAACATGACGCATCCACAACCGTATGGTTGCAGACCGTGCTTGTGCGGGTCGACGACGATGCTGTCGCATGCAGGCAGGGCATCGAACACGGCAGGGTCGACGACAGGATCGTCCCCCCGCGAGGCGAGACGGAAGAACCCCCCGTACGCGGCATCGGCATGGACACGGGCATCATGGCGCTTCGCGAGGGCGAGGATTTCCGGCAAGGGGTCGCATGCCCCGAGGCCCGTCGTCCCCACGGTGGCGACGATCGTACCCACCTCCTCGGAGCGCAACGCCCGTTCCAGTATCGTCAGGTCCATTCTCCCCTGTCCATCGGAAGGGATGGGGATACCGCGGATGCCGAGAAGTTCGCACATGCGGGGATGCGTGTAATGCGCGTGTTCGGAATAGGCGACGGCGGCGCCGGGATGCAGGTTCCTCGCGACCCAGAGCGCCTCGAGATTCGCGACGGTCCCTCCGCCCGTCAAGTGGGCGAGCGCCGAAGAATACCCGAAGATCGACGCGAGCTCCGCCGCCGCTTCCTTTTCCATCCGTCCCGTCGCCGGCCCGCCGTCGAGCGCATGGTTATTGGGGTTGATGAGCATCGCCGCGAAATACCCCAGAACGGCCGCAGGGTGCGGCGGCTTGAGCATCTGTCCCGCGTAGAACGGGTGGAAGAACGGGTAGTTTTCGCGCAGCCGTTCCCGCAATTCGTTCAGCACGCTGGCTACGCGTTCGGGCGCGATGGCGAGCGTCGCGTCCGTTTCGAATGGAGGATACGCGCTCATCCATTCCTCGTGGCCTCGAAGGATATGGGGAAGGAATTCGCCGAGGAAACGTGTGTCCATTTTCCGAACCTCTCCGCGCGTATCGTTTCGTTGAAGAAGAGAATCGTTCATGGCGGGAAACGTTTCCGCATCGTCGGGTGGAACCGGCGTTCCCCCATCGCCTCCATCGCGCCCAGTCCGGCCGGATGGGGAAAACCGAACGACAGGGAAACGCTATCCGTCCGAGCCCCATTGAACCGATGCTCCCACCGACGGGAATTTACGTCTGCAAGGAATGCGCCGCGAGAAAGACTTTGGAGATGCTGAGGAAACCGATCCTTTCCGTTTTCCCGGCGAAGTCGGAAGGGGCGACTCCGGGACCCCTGCCCGTCCAAAACGCCACCGACGCGGTTTTCTGGATTCTCGACTCGCCCTTCGCTAACTTCCGCGAGAAACGAACGCCGATAACGAAAACGAAGAAAGGATTTCCCGATGGACATCTCTGCAATTCAAAAGGCATTGCGGGACGCCGGTCTCGACGGCTGGCTGTTCTACGATTTCCACAACCGCGATGCGATCGCGGCGCGCATTCTCGGCATGGACACGACGCACTTCGCATCGAGACGCTGGTACTACTACATCCCAGCGGAGGGCGAACCCGCCAAGCTCGTCCACCGGATCGAACCGTGGCGATGCGACCACCTGCCCGGGAAGAAACACGTGTACCTGCCCTGGCAGCAGCAACAGGCTCTCCTCCATGAGATGCTCCTCGGCGCGAAAAGGATCGCGATGCAATACTCGCCGAACAACGCGATCCCATACGTTTCGATCGTCGATGCAGGGACGGTGGAACTCGTGCGGAGCTTCGGGATCGAGGTGGTGTCCAGCGGCGATCTCGTCGCGCGTTTCGAGTCGCATCTCTCCCCGTCCGAGTTGGAGTCCCACCGCGAGGCGGGGGAAATCATGCACGACATCAAGAACGAGACGTTCAAAGAGATCGGGCGCCGCATCACCGCAGGCCAGAACCCGCGCGAGTTCGAGATCCAGGGTTTCATGCACGACCTGATGCGCTCCCACAGCCTGACATGGAACGACGGGCCGATCGTTGCGGTCAATGAGCACGCGGCGAACCCGCATTTCGAACCGACGGAGGAGAACAGCCTCTCCATGAAGAAGGGCGACCTCGTCCTGCTCGATCTCTGGGCGAAACTCGACAAGCCGGGCAGCATCTACTACGACATCACGTGGATGGGGTACATCGGGACGGAGATCCCCGACCGCGTCGAGGAACTCTTCGAGATCGTCCGCGACGCGCGCGACGCCGCGCTCGATTTCGTCCGGGAGCGTTTCGCCGAAGGGCGGCAGGTTTACGGCTGGGAAGTGGACGACGCGTGCAGAGCGGTCGTTGTCGGAAACGGCTACGGGGATTATTTCACCCACCGGACCGGGCACAATATCGGTGTGGAAGTCCACGGGAACGGCGTGCACATCGACAACCTCGAAACGAAGGAAGACCGCCTCATCATACCAGGCACGTGCTTTTCCATCGAGCCGGGGATCTACCTCGAGAAGGAAAAGATGGGCTTCCGTTCCGAAATCGACGTCTTCATCACGGAGGAAGGGAAAGTGGATGTCACGGGGCCCATGCAGATGAACGTCATTCCGATCCTCGGCCTCGATTGGTAACGCACCCCTCACCCGCGCCCCATCCGCCCGTTCACCCATCGACGGAGAATCCATGACCACATACATCATCATCATCCTCGCGTATCTCGTCCTACTCACGGTATACAATTTCTACAAAGCCCGGAGCGTGAAGAGCCAGGAAGACATGATGGTCGCCGGCCGCAGCCTTGGCGTGACGAAAATGGTTTTCACGCTCGTTTGCACGTGGATCGGTTCCGGCACGTTCATCGCCGGCGCGGAGTATGCCTTCAAGGCCGGGTGGAGTTCCCTGTGGCTCCCGGCGGGCGCTTGGGTCGGCATCGGGGTGATCTATTTCCTCGCTGCGAAGATCCGGACTTTCGGACAGTACACGATCGGGGACATCCTCGAGGTGCGTTACGGCCGTTTCGCGCGCCTGTTCGGGGCGATCGCCCTCGTGATCGCCTTCACGACGATCGTCTCGTACCAGTTCCGGGCGGGCGGTTACATCCTCAACGTCGTGACCGACGACGCCGTGAGCGTCGAGGTCGGGCAGACGCTCGCCGCCGCGTTCGTCATTCTCTTCACGGCGCTCGGCGGGATGGTGGCCGTCGCGCACACGGACCTCCCGAACGGCATCATCATCGTCCTCGCGTGCATCGTATCGGTGCCGTTCGTCGCGATCACCGCCACGCAGGCCGGCCCGATCCAACAGGTGCTCCCGGCATCGCACTTCCAGGTCTTCGCGGAGGATTTCGGCCGCTATCCTTTCCTGAAAGCCTTCAGTTACTTCCTCGCGACGTTGTTCCTCCTCCTCGGCGTCCAGAGCATGTACCAGAAGTTCTACAGCGCACGCACCCCTGCCGACGCCAAGAAAGCCGTCGCCCTGTGGATCGTGGGGACGATCATCGTCGAAACCGTCGTCGTCGCGATCGCCGTGTACGCCTCCGCGTATTTCAAGAATCGTCCGAATTTCGACCCCGCGAGCGTCGTCCTCATGGCCGCGCGGGAAATGGTGCCGCCGCCTGTCGGTCTGCTTCTGCTCGCCGCCGCCGTCGTCGTCGTCATCTCGACGGGCATGAACTACCTCCTGAGCCCTTCGACGAACATCATGCGGGACATCTACCAGGCGTTCATCAACCCGCACGCCGACCAGCGCCGGATGGTGGCGCTCCAGAAAGTCTTCATCGTCGTCCTCGGGTTCTGCGCGTTCCTCATGATTTTCATCCCGACGTACTTCAAGCTCGGCATATCCGTCCTGAAGTACGCGTACTTCGCCTACACGATGTACGGCGTCGCCATCACGCCCGCCCTGTTCGCAGCCCTCGCGTGGAAACGCGCCACGAGACAGGCGGGCGTCGCGAGCATCGTGCTCGGCGCCCTCACGACCATCGTTTTCGACATCGTCATCCCGAACGGGTTCCCGTCGGTCCTCCTGAACGGCGACCCCTGGGGGATCCCGAGCATCTACCCCGGTCTGCTGGTCTCCATCGGTACGCTCGTGATCGTCAGTTACCTCACTCCGAAACCGCGCGATGAGGAACTCGCCGCCCTGTTCCCCGCCAAGACCACGTAGAGTTGCCCGGCGGAATATCCCGGCGGCCGTGCGGGCCGCCATGGCCGTGTCGGCGCTCCTTGCCTTGCCTATGGCATGCAGAGCGCAGAGCGCATTGGAACGCCTGCGCGCATCGTCCGTCCGCGTCGTCACGGACGTGTGCATCGGGACGGGGTACGTGATCGATGATAACGGCGCCGTCGCGACGAACCGGCATGTCCTTGCCGGGTCGCGGGAAGCGCGCGTGGAATGCGCGGACGGGAACGCGTACGCCGTCGGGGAAGTTCTCGGAGAGGACACCCTGCGGGACATCGTCGTCCTCCGCATCGCGGAACTCTCCGGCCGCGTCCCTTCCATCCGCTTCCGCAGCACTCCCCCCGAACCGAACGAAAAGGTTTTCCTCCTCGGGAACGAGTTCGACGCGCGTTTCTCCCCTCTCTCGGGGACCGTCATCGCGCTGGACAGCAATCCCGTCTACGGCCCCTTCCTGCGCCTCCATGCGCCCGTGATCCAGGGCTACAGCGGAGGCGCAGTGGCGGACACGACAGGGGCGGCCCTCGCGACGGTCGTCTCGTTCACCGACGACACGATTCACGGGCGCGTCTGTTACGCCATCCCGAACGTGCACCTCGCGAACATCCGTACGGACAACCCCCGCCCCTTTCGCGCGTGGGTCAAGTCGGTCCCTCGCGAACGCGCGGGACTCCTCGAAATGCTCATCGAGAAGGCGAACGGTTCCATGCGTGCCAAGCGGTACAAGCAGGCGATCGAATATTTCCGACAAGTCTTCGCCCTCTTCGCCCTCGAGGCGCCCGCCGAGACGTTCTACAATTACGCGCTTTCCTGCTATTACCTCAACGACTTCGAGACGGCGCGGAAAGGGTTCTTGCATTATACGACCCGCGTCCCCGAAGATCCCGACGGGCCGTATCTCCTCGGCTGCACGTACGAGTCCCTGGGGGATTTCGCATCGGCCTCCGGGGCGTTCGAGCAGGCGCTACGCCTCAAACCGGACGACCCCGACCTCATGTACCGTCTCGCGATCGTCCTCTTCAAGAACGGCGATACCACGAGGGCATGCGAAATTTTTCGCAGGTTGAAACCGATCAGCCGAAAACACGCGGAATCTCTTCGAATCCAAATCGGGACATGCGAGCCGCGCTGAATGCATGGTCCCTGCCGCCGTTGCCTCTCCGAATACGGACAAGCCTTCCATCCTGTACAGGCGGTGGGTTCGTTCGCGTGACAAACGCACACGCGTTTCGAGCACAGGGAAACGAACCTCGGCGGGGGACCGCCGCACCGGTACAGGATCGCCCCGACCGATCGGCGGATGCATTTCGGTCTACGGTCGGTTCCGCCCTTTCCCGGCGATCACGTCATCGAGGAGAGAGGCGAGCCGGGCGGTGATGT
>JARYLZ010000045.1 GCA_029907355.1 Bacteroidota bacterium
TCGCCTGCTCCAGCGCCCGGCGTGTGATGGGGACGATGGAACGGAGATGCCCGCGCGAGGCGAGTTCCGGTACGACCCCACCGTAGAGGCGGTGGAAAACCTGTGACGCGATGACGTTCGATCGGAGCTCCGCCCCGACCATGACCGCCGCCGATGTCTCGTCGCAGGAGGATTCGATACCAAGAATGGTCACCGCGATGTCAACAGGTCCGGTAGTATTGGAGGGGATTCGGGACGACGATGCATTCCTCCGCGATCCGTATCGATGGGTTGATGCGTCCCTCTCCCCGGAGCTGGTAAAGACGCGGTACCAGGCGGTCCCGTAAGTCCACAGGGGACAGCGGGTTGATGAAAATGCTCGTCCCTCCCTCGAAACCCGCGGGAACGTTCATGCGGAGCTTCAGATTGATGTGCCATGGCATCTTGAAGATGCAGTCGATCGGCGTGTAGTACCATTCCTCGTTGACGGAGACCGATCCCCCGATGGCGGCGTGGCATGCACGGACCAGATCGCTCACGCCGCGAATCTCCTGCGGCTGGTGCTCGTACGGCCGGGCATTGATGGATTTGGAAAAGATCTCGACCGTCGGGTACCGGTGTCCGATCCCCACGAACGCGAGTGCGAAGTCGTTCTCGGCGAACACGAGATTATGGAGACCCGCGAAATTCGGTCCGTAAGTGTTGAAGACATTCTTGTCCGCGACCAGCATCTTCACCTGCCGGTCGATCGAGGATCCCCATTCATCGATGGCGACGATCTGTGTATGCAGGTGGTTCAACGAAGCGCCGGCGGGTCGGAGCCAGTTCTTGAACACGCTGATGTAGCGGACGTAGCGGTTGCTCGAAATGATGTCGACGAGGGCGTCGATGATGAAGTGGTAGTATTCGGCATGCTGTTCGTCCGTCATATCGCCCGTGGAAAACAGGTCCGCTGTGGTTTGAGCGTCCGATCGGTAGTGCGGGCGGGCAATGATGATTTCATGGCCCCCGCCGAAGAACGCGTCAGCCAGGGTGAGTTTCACGTCGGGCGATACGGCGGCAATCTCCTCATCGGATTTTCCGCTGAGTTTGAGCTTCTGGTCGATGATCCCCATGACGTGCCGGATGCCCAGCGGCGAGGAGAGGTACTGGTCCTTCCACTGGATGTTCTGCGGAGACAGCTTGTAGTTGTAATTCTGCCTCCAGTAGTTGATGGAAACGATCTCGAAGAGGTTGGCGACGCGCCGGAACTCCGCCGCTTCCTGGGATTGCTGTTCGGGCATCACGTGGTGGAGCGTCACGTAACAGTCGCCCCTCCGGACGACGCGGGATTTCTCCGGCGCCGTCTCGAGCAGGCGCGATTCGCAGAACGAGCAGTAACCCTCCGGAGACATCCGTTCGAGAGGCTCCGGCGGAGGTCCGTCTGGCTCGCCGTTCGCCGCCCTGTTCCCGCGTTCGGAAACGGTCCATACCTCCACACCGGTGAAGGGGTTGATCTGTTTGACCGTCCCATCGGCCATGGTGTGGTACAACGAGTGGTAATCCATCGCACTACCGCCCACTGTCAGTGATCCGATCTCGTGAACGCGATGTGGATTTCTTCGTTGGGAAGGAACGGGTGAACGCACGAATCAGTCCGCTTCCTCTGTCGAACGCTTCGCGCGCCGGATCGCTTTCATGCGCTTCATGCGTTTCTTGATCGACGGTTTCGTGAAGTACGTCCTTTTCTTGAATTCTTTCAGAACGCCGGAGCGTTCGTACTTTTTCTTGAAACGTTTGATCGCCCGATCGATGGGCTCTCCTTCCTGAACAATGATTCCGACCAACGATTTCTCCTTACTGTGTGAAAAAAAAGAATTTGAAAATATCGTAAACACAAATATAGATGGTCGTACTCGTGAATCGCAACCTGCTTTCCCGCCGTTACAGTTTCGATAAACCCTGATCGAGATCTCCCAAAATATCCTCCACATTTTCGATACCGACGGACAAGCGCACTAGGCCGTCCGTGATTGCAGCCTGTTCCCGGAGTTCGCGTGCCATAGTGGCATGTGTCATGGAGGCAGGATGCTGGATGAGCGACTCGACACCACCGAGGCTCACCGCGAGAGCACAGAGATGAACGGAATTCATCAGGGCTTTCCCGGCGGGGAGTCCGCCTTTGAGTTCAAAGGAAATCATCGCACCGGGTCCGTCGCTCTGGCGCCGGTTGAGCTCGTACTGGGGATGAGAACGCAAACCGGGGTACCGGACCCATTGGACGGCGGGGTGTCTCTCGAGGTATTCGGCGATGCGCATGGCGTTCGCGCATTGCCTCTCGATCCGCAATGGGAGCGTCTTCAGCCCGCGATGCACGAGGAAAGCGTTGAACGGGTCGATAACGCCTCCCAAGAGATTCAGGCTCGAACGGAACGCCTTGTACTGCTCCTCGGTCTTTACCACGATGACGCCTCCCACGACGTCCGCATGCCCATTGAGGAATTTCGTCATGCTGTGGATGACCACATCCGCTCCGAGTGCGAAGGGGTGCTGGAGAACGGGACTCATGAAGGTATTGTCGACGACCAGCGTTGCGTTCGCGTGATGGGCGATGTCCGCGGCAGCCGCGATATCTGTGATCACGAGGGTCGGATTCGCCGGGGTTTCGATGAAGACGACTTTCGTATCCTGCCGGATCGCGCGCTCGATTTCCTCGGTGCGGGAGGTGTCCACGAATGTCGTCTCGATGCCGTACGAGGGGCCAAGAGCCATCAGGAGCGTCGCAGTGGCCCCGTAAACCGACTCGCTGCAGACGATGCGTCCTCCCCCCTGCATCAAGACGGCGAGCGTCGTGTGCACGGCCGCCATCCCGCTCGCGCATCCGAGCGCTTTCCACCCGCCCTCGAGCACGGCGATCGCGTTCTCCATGGCTTCGATGGTGGGATTCCTCATGCGGGTGTAGATGTACCCGTCCTCCTCGCCGCGGAACAGGCGTGCACCGTGGTCGACATCGCGGAAACGGAATGTGGAAGTTTGGTAGATCGGAGGAATGACCGCTCCGAGGGGGTCATGGTATTCCCCGCCGTGTACTGCTTTTGTTTCGATACCGCATTCGCGTATAGGCCTCATGGGTCTCCTGCGTGTTGCTTGATGGGAACATGGTTTCTCGCACGAACGAGGGCATGGTCGCTGTGACCGGCAAGTGCTGGTAAGAGGTTATCCGGAGGGGGGCCGTCTCTCGTGGGCACGGCAGAACTCCTCGTCTTTCGAACATACTTTCTAATCGAAAAGCGTCCAATCCACACCGAAACGAATGCCGCGGTCGGGCATCGGGTAAAAGAGTGTCGTGATATAGCGGGCATCGAAAACATTGTGGAGGACGACGTGGATGACGGCCGTTTCCTTGATCGTCGCGAAGAGGAAAATATCCGCGATCCACGCGTCGGTATAGGAAGTCACGTTCGTTTCCATACTCTGGGGGAGCGAGGAGAAAATATCGTATGAAGGGTCGTACGAAGAAGGCATGTAGCCGTTTCGGTAATGCACCGAACCGCCGGCTTTGAGGCGGAGTGTTCCCCGGATGATGGAGCCGTCATACCCGAGACGAAGGGTGTTCGAAAGCCCGGGGGAAGCAGGTGTCCCCGCTCGGCCGCGAAGTTTCGTACGGAGGAGTGCGATCTGTTCGTCCAGCGCGATCGGGCCCAGGCCGACGTGTGCGCGCAGGGAAGCTGCAGCGGCTTCGACCGTACTCTCCCCGATTTCCCTGACGGTGGTGACGCGGGCGTACATCGATGGTGAAGGTGCAGGGGAAAGTGCATGCACGAGGACGAGCGGCGTTTGCGTGCGGCGCCAGGAACATCGTGCTTCGATTTCCACGGATCCCAATGTCCACTGGGAACCGGCTTCTACGATCGAGGAGATTTCACGGGCGTCGGCGGAGACTGTGGGAACGGTCCGGTCGGTTTCGAGTGCGCGTTCGATGAGGCTCAGACCACGTCCCGTGCGTGCCGCACCGACCCACCCATCGAAAGAACCCTCGAGATACCCTGCGCTCGCGCCGATGCCGTAACCGGTCGATTTCCCCTGCCGGTCGATCCTCGCGAAGGTTTCGACCGCAAACGCTCCCAACGGCATTCCAAGGGATGCACCGGCCGAAGCCGTGAGCCCATTTGCATCCATCTCGAGCGGCATACCGGCGATGCTGTATTTCCCGATACTGCCGAAGGCTTCGGCGCGAATGGTGCGGAATACGGCCTGATGGCGGAACGTAAGCGAGAGGAGATTCCACCCTTCACTGCGATCCAACGACGGGTAAGAGACGGAATCGGGTAACGATTGGCGGATGTAGTCGTTCACTTGCCGATCCCGGAAGGAATATGCCGTTTCGAGGAATGTCGCCTGTGCGGAGTCTTCCGTCCAGAAGGATTCGATTCGCAGAGAGGCGGTGTTCCTCAATGAACGCGAACGAATGGAGGGGTCGAGGAAGCGCGCCTCGATCGGGTTGAAGGCCTGCTCCGCTAAGCCGGCGATACCCTCGGGCGGGAAATTCCACGTCGGGCGTCCCTCTGCGTCGGGGATACCGCCCTCGCCCCCGTTCATGAAGACGAGCTGGTCGGTGTAATGATTCCGGACGGATACGAATACCCTGCTCCCGAGCGGAACGGTGTAAGAGGCGCGGAGGTCCCAGCTTTCCGCACGCTGGGACACGAACCGTGCGCTGTTGTCCGACCCCGTGGTTCCGATGGTTCTCCTCGTGACCCCGATCCGGAACCGGTCGTTTTTCCGCGGGTCGACGGAAAAGAAAACATCCGTCAAGAGGTAATCGTACGGCCCTTCCCGGTGGAAAAGCCTCGTAGAGGGTTTGGGGGAAGGCCTTTGCCCCTCTCGGGTTTCCGCCGCGAACAGGATGCCGCTCCCCCCGTACCACCATGCCCGATGCATGGGGTAAATATCGATACCTTCGACGGTGATGGAGGGAATGAGATAGGGGTCCGATATTCCGGTGACGAGGTCCGCGGCAGAAGTGCCATCGTAGAGGAGGGCGGTCTGGAACGGAGATGTTCCCGCGTCGCTGACCCAAGCCGGTTGACCCGTTGAACCGAGATCCGCCGTGAGCGCGGAAGTGATTGTCCGAAGAACGTCCCCGATATGGTCCTGCTCGATAGTCACGAGCGCGTCGTGCGCGACATGTTTCCGGCCGAATGAAGAGGTTCCCGTGCGGGAGGAATCCATTCGCACGGCGGCTGAGCCGCTCGTGTCTCTCTGCGCGTTTGCGGCCGTTATGCAGAGAAGGAGGAATGCTGACGCAGTCATCCCCGCGAGGAGATTCCGGCAGGGGATCATGGCATCCCCCGTATTCGTTTCACCGTCGCGTTTTTCACAGCGAGGAAAGCGCGGACGAGTGGTGACCGCACGCGGGTTGCGTGGTGGTAGCTCTTGATTTCTCCACCGAACGCCCGCTTGAAATCGGCGATACCCGGTGTGTTTACACCGAGGAAGTCGAACGTGGTGAAGCCTTCCTCGGCGGCGCGCCGAAGGATGGCGTCGACGAGCCAGTGGGAAGCCGAGACGTCATGGGCGGGGATATCGGCGCCTGCTATGCAGTCGTACAGGATCGTGCCGTCCTTCGCGATGAAGCGGGCCGCAATAGGGTCACCGGAGGAGAGTGTCGCGGTGTAGATCCGCCCAAGCCCGGCTTCTCTGAGAGCGCGTACCCAGCGAACGAGTCGGCTCGCGGGAATCGGAGGAGCGATCCCGTGCCGTTCATAACTCCTGCAGCAGAGGGACAGGAGTACATCCGGGT
This sequence comes from Bacteroidota bacterium, assembly GCA_029907355.1. Taxonomy (GTDB): domain Bacteria; phylum Bacteroidota; class Ignavibacteria; order SZUA-365; family SZUA-365; genus JARYLZ01. Next base: position 5,762 of record JARYLZ010000045.1, read on the forward strand.
CCCCGTCCGGCATGAAGACGAGGCGGTGCTTCTCGGCGCGCCGGATCCTTTGCTGGAGCGAGCGACTGTAGCGGGCCCGGGTTCGTTCATAATCGGAGACGTCGATGAGAAGCGTGTCGAAAATGTTCATTCTCCAGCTGTGGGTCCGGAAAACATCGAATGTTTCCGGAAGCGGATCGACGACGACGGATACGCTGTGACAGAAACGTTCGACGGCAAGGAGGCAGCTTTTGGCGATCGACTTGCGGCGTTCCTTCGCATCAGGTTCTGCAGTGGCTGGAGCGAGGAGAAGACTGTTGTAAAGAGAGAGCGGTGGGGGGGTGCAAAAGCGGAAAAGCCCGCGTTTTCGCACCGTGAAAAAGAGCCCGCCGATCAACTCGCCTCCCTCGAGGCACGCGGCCGAATAGGGTTGGAGGCCGAACACGTCTTCGAGAACGGTTGCCCAACGCCTGCTGACGAACACGCGGCCGTGCGCCTGCGCATCGACGAGCGTGTCCCATGCGCCGAAATCGTGGAGCGGGACGATCTCTGTCGCGAACGTGTTCATCGAGTCGCGTTCACGACGCCCCTTGGATGACCGATGCCGCGATGCGGTCGAGTATGTGGTAGAGGAATTCCGTTGCCGTCGCCATTTGGTGACCGATGCCTTCGCGTCGTGTCGTCTCGCCGATCATCCGTTTGTACACTTCCTGGAGTTCACCGCGCTTTGCGGGATCGTAGGAGAGGGCCCACAACTGGCAGACCTCGAACGTCCGGTACATCCCGTTGAGAAAACGGTCCTCTTCCGATTCGGCGGCTTTCAAGCCTTCCGAGAACGACTGGTCGATTTGCCGGAGGTGTTCCTCATAGACGTGGTTCCTGTCGAGGTCCTCGAAAATGCCTTTCGTCAGGACGTAAATATCCTCCGCCAGCTGGGCGATGAATTCCATCCCCTGGACCCGCCTAGTGGAGAGCCTGGATAGACGGCGGTCCATCGTATCGATGACGCTCATCCGCCGTTCGTCTCCCGAATACCGCATGCTGTATAACGTCTGGAGCATCTCGTGGATCCCCAGCATCCCATTGATGATCTTCCCATCCTGGCCGCGGCGGAGCGAGTCCTCGTGGAGGAATGTCCGATAGCGTGTGTCGATTTGCTCCTTCCACGCCCCGTCTCGGTCCCATGCGCGGGCGAGCGCAAAGAGTGCATGGAAGGATGCATACGTGGAAACGACCATGCGTTCGGCGTCCAAGGTATCGGAAGGTCTTCCGACCGTTCGCCGGACTTGATCGAGCATGCGGAGTAATTCGCGCTTTTCGCGGCTCAGGTTCGTCGTGTCGACCGCGCGATGAGCCGACGAGTCCGGTGTCGGGACAGGACGTGTGTCCTGGGTTTTCCCACACGAAGGGAACAGGACCAACAGGGAGAGGGCAAGATGGATGGGAAATCGATGGTTCATACGGGGGAATGGTCAGGGTATGGTGGAAAGGGAACGGAGCACGGAAGAGATCACCGATCGGTAGGAATCGAAATGGGAAAGGGACTCGTTGACGCCGCCGAAGAAATGGATATACCGATCCCCTCTCCGATCGCGGAACACATGGTGAACCCCATGGAAAACCTGCGAGTCCGTCAGGGTGGCGTTCTCTTCCCGGACGAGTGTAAGATCCGTGGAATCGGGAGACTCGCTCGGTGATGAAGGTAATGCCGCTTCGTCCCAAATGCGAACGATCAGTTCACGCTGTTCCGAAACAGGGTCTTTATAAACGAACTCGCATCCTTTCCGCTCCCCCGTTCCCACCGGAACCCGGAAGGTTACCCCGTCGTGTGCATCCCATGTCACGGGGTACTGGAGTTCGATGTCGAGAGTCCGGGATACGAACGGATTGAAATCGCGATCGATCACCCGTCGGGTGAACGATCGGTCTTGTTCCCACCACGAACGCACCCATTGCTTCCCCTGTCCGAAGGGGACTTTCCATTTGCCCCTTTCCCGAACGAGGAAAAACGTTCCGACGCTCTCCAGGTTGTCGCCTCCGACGTTCACGATGAACCCTACGGTCAGGGTCGCCCTCGCAGTGTCCGGCATGTCCACGTCGAGTACGTCGATACGCGAGAATCGATAATAGAATGGCGCTTCCCCGCGAGCCGCTTGTTCGTGGAACCACCGTTTGAATTCCGGTCCGTTCGGAATCCCGATGCTGCGCAGGTCCGCACGCGCTCGGTCGGAAAGAAGAGCGTAGAGATTTTCGCTCTCCCGATCTTCGCCGAATCGTTCCAGCCATTGGATGATCGTTTCACGCGCCTCGCGGAACAGCTGGAATTCCGGGGGGAGAACATTCGGCTCGCCGCGTTCCTCCGGAGGTGTCTCCCTCTGTTTGCCGCATCCGGTCAGCGAGAGAATGGAAGCGCATGCCCACACGGCGGCGATCGCCGGTACGGCGGTGAAGAGTCGGAGCATCGGACGGTGCGAGGGAATGGGCATGAAATCAAGGCAGGATCGTTCGTTCCACGGGTTCACGCAACGTGTCGTGCACGATCGCTTTCCAGCGTCGGGGACTCGGTTCGACGACGGCCGTGAACAATCGGGGAGAACGAGGGAGGACAATGTACGCAGGGGGGATCATCTGTCGCGGTGGGAGGGATTTCCCATCCCCGATGGGGAGACCGTTATGCCCGATGACGGTTCGCGTGAGGGGGATATCGACATGACGACGAAAAAGTCTGGTGCCGTCGTACACGTCGGCGAGTCTCTGTGCGAAGACCGCCGAAGCTTCTACCGGTGTCATCGGAGTCTCTGTGACCGTCGTATCATCCGCGAAGGCCACGATGCGGGCTGGTGAACCCTTGTGCACGAACACGGGGGTCCCGCGTTCGATTTCCGCGTACAACGCCCGGGCATGTTCCTCCGCCAGTCGGACGCATCCATGCGAGGATGGTGCCTTGCCCAGGGAACGGTAGTATCCCCTGCCGGCGAGCGAGTGAAAACCGATCCCCCAGTTGAAACCGAGCCAGTTGAAGACTTTCGTGTTGTTGAATTGCGTCGAGATGAGCCAGTCGAACTTATTCTGCACGAGGAAAATGCCTTGCCGAGTTTCCATGCCGCGACGAAGGGCGGGAGTGCCGCTGGAAATCGGGTATCTCGTCTGTGCTCCGGTCCTGCGGTGGACGAGGAGGTATTGACTGTCGAGACGCACCTCGATGATCGCGGATGCGGGCGTGTACACGGTGTCGAGCATTCTCCCGATCGACGAGATGAACGTCGAAGACGCGTTACGGGGAAGTGTGCCGTCATCGCGCGATTCGGTCCATCTGTGCCAGTTCACTTCCTGCAGCGTGCCGTTTGTGGCCCATGCCAATGCGATGAACCATGCTGCGCTGAGAACGGATGCCACCGCCTGTCGCCGTTTCCGTCGTGCGTATTCCCGGTGGATCGTCTGAATGTCACGCACGGTATTCACAATCAACAAATGTACAACTCTATCTTCGAAAAATGAATGGGAAAAACTGTAATCCGTCCAGTGATCCACAGCTTCTCAAGGAGTCGCCGGTGGCGCGGAATACATGGTGTGCAGAGGTGCACGCACATGGGCTTATTGCATCGAAAGTGATCTTCCATGTACTTTAAATAGAATTACATCGATTCATTCGCTTCGTGATCGATATTCTCTCCTCTTTCATCACCATGGGTTCAACAACAGATTTTCGAAATGGCTTGATCATCCGGTTCGAGGGCGATCTGCATCAAATCGTGGAATGGCGGCATCACAAGCCCGGCAAGGGCGGCGCAATGGTGTTGACGAAACTGAGGAATCTCCGCACGGGGGCCAGTTTCGAGCAGCGTTTCCGCCCCGGTGAAAGCGTGGACATCGTGCGCCTCGAGCGGAGGAAGTTCCAGTACCTCTACCCCGAAGGGGAAAGCCTCTGTTTCATGGACCAGGAAACGTTCGAGCAAATCCACGTGGACCGCGAGATCTTCGGAGAAGCTGTCCGTTTTCTCAAGGAAGGGGAAATCTGCGAGATTGCGTTGGACGGCGATACGCCGGTTGAAGGCGAACTCCCGATCACCGTGGAGTTGGAGGTTGTCGACACGGAACCCGGTGTGCGGGGCGACACCGCAACGGGCGGAAGCAAACGCGCGACCGTTGAAACGGGCGCAGTCGTCAACGTTCCCCTCTTCATCGAGAAAGGGGATACCCTCAAGATCGACACGCGGAGCGGCGAGTATCTCGAACGCGTCAAATAAATGCGCGTCGCGTTCCGACCGTCGGCGTGCCCGATGCGGAGCAGGCATGGACATTCAGTACATCAAGAAACTCATCAAAGTCGTCCACGAGTCCGGCATTCAGGAGATCGAGATCGAAGAGGGCGGATCGCGTATCCGGATCACGCGGGATGCGTTCGACAAGATTCCATCGGTTTCCCCGCAGCCGGCAGTCGCCCAGCCTGCTGCACCGGCCACCCCAGTAGCACCTGTTGCCGCTCCGGTGGCGACGGCGGAAACCCCTCAGCGGGAGGAGAAACGCCACGTCATCCGTTCCCCCATCGTCGGAACGTTCTACCGCGCCCCCGCTCCCGATGCCGAGCCGTTTATCCGCGTCGGTCAGTATATCGAGCGCGGAACGGTCATCTGCATCATCGAAGCCATGAAGATCATGAACGAGATCGAGTCCGACCAGGCGGGACGCGTCGTCGGTATTCTCGTCGAGAACGGCCAGCCGGTCGAGTTCAATCAGCCGCTGGTCGTCCTGGAACCTTCATGATGCCCATCATCGGCATTTCCTCCCCAGCAACGATGCCGTCGTGTTCTCGAAAATTCTGATCGCCAACAGGGGCGAAATCGCGCTTCGAATCATCCGCACGTGCCGGGAAATGGGTATCCGGACGGTGGCGGTGTATTCCACGACGGACGAGGATTCTCTCCATGTCCGTTTTGCAGACGAGGCCGTATGCATCGGGCCGCCACCGTCCCGCGAGAGCTACTTGAACATCCCCCGCATCATCGCCGCCGCCGAGATCACGGGTGCGGAAGCGATCCACCCGGGATACGGCTTCCTTGCCGAAAATGCGGGTTTCGCGGAAATCTGCCAGGATTCGGGTTTCGTTTTCATCGGCCCTTCCCCTTCGATGATCGAAGCAATGGGAAATAAATCCTTCGCGAAGGAGACCGTGCGCGCCGTCGACGTTCCGACCGTCCCCGGGAGCGACGGCGCCGTTTCCACGCTCGAGGATGCGCTCCGCATCGCTGAGAACATGACGTTCCCCGTCATGCTGAAGGCATCGGCGGGTGGTGGGGGGAAAGGGATGCGGATCGTCCGTGACCCCGATTGTTTCCCCTCGCAGTTCCAGACTGCGCAGGCGGAGGCGGAAAAAGCGTTCGGGAACGGCGATCTCTACATCGAGAAGTACATCGAACATCCGAGGCACATCGAAATACAAGTCCTCGGCGACAAGCACGGAACGATCGTGCACCTCGGCGAGCGCGAGTGTTCCATTCAGAGACGATACCAGAAACTCATCGAGGAATCCCCCTCGCCTGCCGTGGACCCGGCGTTACGAGCACGCCTCGGAGAAGCCGCCGTCCGTGCCGCACGGAGCATCTCATACGAGAGCGCGGGGACGGTCGAATTCCTCCTGGATGCGGCGGGAGATTTCTACTTCATGGAAATGAACACGCGCATTCAGGTGGAACACCCGGTCACCGAGCAGGTCACCGGTATCGATCTCATCCGCGAGCAAATCCGAATTGCGGCGGGAGAGCCTCTCGATGTCGGTCCCGTTCCACCGTTCGGTCACGCGATCGAGTGCCGCATCAACGCCGAAGACCCCGATCGGGACTTTCAACCCGGTCCGGGTACGATCCAGACATGGCATCAGCCCGGTGGTTTCGGCGTGCGGGTCGATTCGCACTGCTACCAGGGGTATATCATTCCCCCGCACTATGATTCTCTCATCGCCAAACTCGTCGTTCACGCGCGCACGAGGGAAGAGGCGATTTCCCGCATGGGGAACGCCCTCGAGGAGTTCATCATCGAGGGCATCCCGACTACCATCCCGTTTCATCGGAAAGTCATGCAGAACGAAAAATTCCGGAAAGGGGAGTTCGATACCCATTTCCTCGAAACATACGACATGACCTGAGCACGGGGAAGCGGATCTTTTGAACCCTCTCGGAATCGAACGTTCCATCGAAAAACATCTCTCACCACATAGGATCATCCAGTAACACCGGAGGTCAGTATGGATTTCCCCAAAGAGTTGAAGTACACGGAGACCCACGAGTGGGTGCGCATTGACGGGGATACCGTCACGGTCGGCATTACGGCATACGCCGCAGGAGAACTCGGTGACGTCGTGTATATCGATATCCCCGAATTGAAGCATGTCGACAAGGGCGAACCGTTCGGTTCGATCGAAGCGGTCAAGACGGTATCCGATCTCTACGCTCCTCTCACCGGCACCATCACGGAGATCAACCCCGCTATCGGGGACAAGCCGGAACTCGTCAACAGCGATCCCTACGGCGAAGGGTGGATGGTACGCATCACGATCGAAAACGCAGCGGAACTCGACGCCCTTCTCGACGCAGAGGCCTATCGCGGGAAAGTCGGTCACTGAGCATCTCCCGCTTGTACGGCGCCGGACAACGCCGCGAAACCTCTTGAGAGGAAGGGACATTCGATGCGTCCACGGGAGTGGATTTGCGTAGTCGACTTCGGGTCTCAGTATACCCAGTTGATCGCCCGCCGAATTCGGGAACTCGGCGTGTACGCGGAAATCGTCCCGTTTCACGTCGCGCACGAGCGCGTGCGAAACGATCGACCGGCAGGGATCATCCTCTCCGGCGGCCCGCGGAGCGTCTACGAGGAAGGAGCGCCTGACATCGACCCGTCGATGTTCGAGCACGGCATTCCGGTATTGGGTATCTGTTACGGCCTCCAAATCATCGCCCGGCATTTCGGAGGACGCGTGGATCCCGCGGCACGCCGGGAGTACGGGAAAGCCGAGCTCGACGTCCGGAACGATGAGGACGTGTTCCACGGTATTCCTCGGCGGTCACGCGTCTGGATGAGTCATGGGGATCTCTTGTCGGAAATCCCCCCAGGTTTCGAAGTGATCGCGACGACGACCAACGCGCCGATTTGTGCGATCCGTCACGCGTCACGGAAACTCTTCGGTGTGCAATTCCACCCCGAAGTCGTCCACACGGACGACGGCACCGCAATGCTCCGGAATTTCATCTACCGTGTATGCGGCTGTTCCGGGGGGTGGACGCCCGCTTCCTTCGTCGCGCACGCGATCGAGGAAATCCGCGAGACCGTCGGGGATGAATCGGTGCTTTGCGCTCTCAGCGGTGGAGTGGATTCGACCGTCGCAGCCGTTTTGCTACACCGTGCGCTTGGCGGTCGCCTCCATTGCGTCCACATCGATAACGGTCTCATGCGGAAGAACGAAAGCGCTGAAGTGGTTCGCCTTTTCCAGGAGCGCTTTCACATCCCCCTGACCTTCATCGATGCATCGGATCGTTTCCTTTCCCGGCTCGCCGGTGTCGAGGACCCGGAGCGGAAACGGAAAATCATCGGGGCGACGTTCATCGAGGTCCTCGAGGAGGCGGCAGCGGATTTAGGCGATGTGAAATATCTCGCGCAGGGGACGTTGTACCCCGATGTCATCGAGTCGGTCAGTTTCCGAGGGCCATCGGCGACGATCAAATCGCACCACAATGTCGGGGGACTGCCCGAGCGCATGCACGTGAAACTCGTCGAACCGTTCCGTGAACTGTTCAAGGACGAGGTGCGGCGGGTCGGCGCCGAACTCGGTGTGCCGGCGGAAACCCTCCGCCGCCACCCTTTCCCCGGTCCCGGTCTCGCGATCCGCGTAATCGGCCCCGTCACTCCCGAGAGGCTCGATATGATTCGCGAGGTAGACGACATTTTCATCGAGGAAATCCGCCAAGCCGGTGAATACGACAAGATATGGCAGGCATTCGCCGTTCTCCTACCGGTCCGTTCCGTGGGTGTCATGGGGGATGCCCGGACGTACGAGTATACCGTCGCATTGCGGGCCGTCACGAGCGTCGACGGAATGACCGCTGATTGGGCGAAGATTCCGCCGCCGGTCCTGGAACGCATTTCCAACCGGATCATCAACGAAGTGCACGGGATCAACCGCGTCGTCTATGACATCAGCACGAAACCTCCTGCAACGATCGAGTGGGAATGACCCGGCATGACGGACGTTCATCAGCTCGAACATTGGATCGATCTCGGTCGCGGTTACGAGCGACGCGGCCAGTGGCTCCATGCCATTCAGTTTTACCGACGCGCATTGGAGGCGGATATCGGCAGACTCGACGTACGCGTCCGTCTCGCCGTGGTATACAGCGAACTGGGGGATCTCTGTGCCGCCGAGCAGATCCTCCTCCAAGCCCTCGGCCGGGAGAGCACGCCGGAAGCCGTTCTTTCCGCCCTTGCCATGCTCTTCTATCGATACGGCGACGATGCGCGCGCCGGGTACTACTTCGAGAAACTCCTCCCCTATAACCCCTTGGACGCTCACGTGTTCCTCGGCCTTCTTGCCGCGCGGAAGGGAGACGATGCGGAAGCAGAACAGCGGTACCGGCGAGCACTCATGGTGAATGAAACGGATGAACGTGTCCGTTTTCTCCTTGCGGAAACTCTCCTCCGGGCCGGGAAGGCGGATCAAGCGGACGCTGTGCTGAATGCTTCCCCCGCGGTTCCGCCCGAAGATTGGCGGAAGGAGTACTACCGCGGTGCCGTCCTCGTTGCCCGGGAACAGTGGCAGGAAGCCAGAGCCGTTTTCGACCGCTTGGTGATGCTTCGCCCGGAGGACATCGACATACTCTGTGCATCCGCGGTCGTCTATCTACGACTCCAGGATACCGAGAAGGCGGATATTCTGCTCCGACAGGCGGCGCGCATCTCCCCCGATGCACCGCAGGTGTTGGACGGCAAAGGGTTGTTGGCCCTCGCGAGAGGGCATCGCATGAAAGCCCTCACGTATTTCCGCCGTGCTCTCGACGCCGACCCGACGGATATCCGTGCCCTGGAACATGTACGGCTACTCACGTGTTCCCGGCAATGAGCGGCAGCCGGTGAAAAGGGGACGCTCCCTCCGCTTGTCGAACAGGCGGGGAGGGCTTCTCATTGCACTCTTCGGCGCCTGGTTTCTCCCTGCGTCCATGGTTTGCGCACAGGACGACGGTGCCGGAAAATTTCGAACGGCGCTCGATCTCTATGAACGGAGACAGTACAAGCAAGCCGCCGAATTGTTCCGTGTATGGTACACCGCGTACCCGGAGTCGACACGCGCTCCGGCCGCTTGCGTCATGGCCGCTCGTTCGTTCCTGGCGGCGGGGCTTCCCGCGGAAGCGGAAAAGGACGGGGGGCGGTTCTTCGCGCTGTACCCGGACAGCCCCTATCGGCTGGAAGCCGCCCTCATCCTCGCACAATCCGCGGGGCGAACGGGGAACGGAAAGGTCGCGCTGCGTGCGCTGGCATTGGGTGCAATAGCCGCGCCAGATTTTTCGGCATCCATGTTGATCGAAGCGCTTCGAGATTCCCTCCTCGGCACACCGCTTTCTCTCGAAGATGTCGAGGACGCGTTTTCCGGGCTCCCACCATCGCCGTTCTCTTGCCGGTACTGCGTCGAGTGGGTGTCACGTCCCGCTGTATCGCGGGAAGAATTCACCAGACGTGCCGTACTCAAACGATTCTGCCCCGAGGGTATATCGGCGGAAATCGATTCCCTCCGGAACATTCTCCTCCCACGCCTCGGCGATGTCGGTGCGACGCCGATCATCTGTATTGCTCTTCCCGCGGCATCAGAAGAAACGGAAAGGAACCGAGTCGTCCGTGATATGCGAGACGGGATTCTCTCCGCGATCGATCTGCACAACGCCCAAGGAGGTCTGCCCGTCGACGTCGAATGTATCTACGCTTCGACCTCGGACACTTTCCGTACTCTCTTCGCGAGCATGGCACGTGATCGCCGGAACATCGGGATCATCGGCGGTGTATTCAGCGAAGATGCGTTGTCTCTTGCACAGGGTGCGGGGGGTACAGGTATCCCTTGTGTCGTTCCCGCTGCAACGGCGGAGGAACTAACGACATGCGGGGAAAACATCATCCAAATGAATTCGACGTTCAAAACGCGGGGGAGCATTCTGGCGGATTATGTGGCAGCAACGAGGCCTTCCGCGAAGATAGCGGTTCTCGCACCTCTCGAAGGTTTCGCCCGACTGATTGCAGAGGCGTTCATCGAAAGGGCGAGAAGCAACCGGTTGAAGCTCGAAGTAGTCTCTTGGTACTCTTCGGGAACAATGGACCTGCGTCCGCAGTACAAGACCGTTGCGGAGAAAATATCTCCGTCCGACACGACGGCCGTTCTTTTCGTCCCCCTGAGCACGGCAGAAATTTTACCGAGAATTCTCCGCGGATATTTGCAGGGAGGTTTCCGTGCCATCGTTCTCGGGGCGGGGGACTGGAACCGTCCGGATATACTCACGCAGTGCATGGAGGGAAGGGACCTGACCGTGGAATTCGAGTCTGACTACGCCGTCATGGAAGGTTCGTCACAGTACCGTGATTTTGCCCAGGCGTACCGGAGGCGGACCGGCAGGGAACCGACACGCGATGCGGTATTCGGCTATGATGCCGCCCGCTTCTTTCTTGCCGCGGTTTCCGCCGGGTCTCTCCATCGCCCTGATATTCTCTGCCGGTTGCGGAAAGCATGCCTGGTACTCCATTCGCCGGTGGATTTGAGACATTCGCGATCGAATAGAGCGTTGAACATCATGCGTTTCAATATGGAAGGCGTCTCAAGGCTCCTGACCATTCCGGATCTCTGATCGCGGATAGGTCCACGCGCACTCTTGACAGGAAGTTTATTCTCGCAAAATGGAGGGGACAAGGAACCTGTCAATCCGCTGCTGGCCTGCCGGGGAACGGCCGCGTGAGCGCCTTTTCCATCTGGGTGTTTCCGCGCTTAGCGACGCGGAGCTCCTGGCAGTCCTGATCCATACGGGGGCAGCGGGACGCAACGCCCTCGAAATCGCCCGGGAACTCCTGGCTGCGTACGGGTCACTCGCGCGCTTATCCCATCGACCGACAGCGGAAATTCGTCGGTTCCGCGGTCTCGGAACCAGCCGTGCAGCATCTCTTGCGGCGGCGTTCGAGATCGGCAGACGTACTGCGGCGGCGAAACACGCCAGAGGGGAGCGCATCACCGGTCCCGAGGATGTCGCCCACCGCTATATACCCCTCATGAGGGATTTGCCCAAGGAACGGTTCGTAGCGCTTCTCTTGAACAACTCTGGAAGGATCATCAATGAATGCCTCGTATCCGAGGGGACGGTCAACGCGAGTATCGTCCACCCCCGCGAAGTATTCCATGCAGCGGTCACGGAACTCGCAACCGCCGTCATCCTGTTACATAACCACCCCAGCGGCGTCCGGATGGCGAGCAGGGAAGACCATGCCGTAACCCGTCGTCTCATCGAGGCAGGCCGTGTCATGGACATTCCCGTTCGCGATCATATCATCATTTGTGGGGACGAGTATATCAGTTTCGCCGAGAACGGGTGGCTCGATACGGAGGGGAACGTTCAATAGGAGCGTTTTTTCCAAAGGGCCTTGAGACGTTGGAGCAAGGTCTGTTCCCGTCCCTGGTCGCTCGGGTGGTAGTACTGTCTGCTCGCCAATTCCGGTGGGAGGTACTCGGCTTCGATGAAATGACCGGGAAAGTCGTGCGGGTAGCGGTACCCTCGATGGTAGCCGAGGTTCTTCATGAACGAGGTAGGCGCATTGCGGAGGTGAAGGGGCACCGGGTAGGGGGGGAGGTGTTCGGCATCGCGCATTGCTTCTTCGATGGCAAGGTATGCGGCGTTGCTCTTCGGTGCGCAGCTGAGGTATACCGTAGTCTGGGCGAGAGGGATACGGGCCTCGGGCATGCCGATCGCATGCACGGCTTGAAAACACGCTGTGGCGAGGAGGAGAGCGTTCGGTTCGGCATTCCCGATATCCTCCGCGGCGAGAACGACGAGGCGCCGTGCGATGAACAGGGGATCCTCGCCGCCGTTGAGCATGCGTGCAAGCCAGTATACTGCTGCGTCGGGGTCGCTCCCCCGGATGGACTTGATGAAAGCGGAAATGGTGTTGTAGTGTTCCTCTCCTCCCTTGTCGTACATCGCGAACGCCCTTTGGAACGCTTCCTCGAGAATGGCACGCGTAATGTGCACCCGTCCGTTTTCCTCGGCGAGCAGGCAGCACATTTCCAGGCCATTGAGGAGAGCACGTGCATCACCCGCCGAGAAAACGACCAAGAGATCCCGGTCTTCGAAATCGATCTCGAGTTTCCTCAGGATGGAATCGTTACGAAGTGCGTTCTCCAACACCTCTTGGAGATCTTTTTCGTCCAACGGGCGCAGCACAAACGTTTTCGCCCGCGAACGAAGGGGGGGAATGACTTCGAACGATGGGTTTTCCGTCGTTGCACCGATCAGGACAATGTCACCTTCCTCGACAGCCTGGAGCAGGGCGTCTTGCTGTGCCTTATTGAAACGATGGATCTCGTCGATGAAGAGGACGGTAGGGGGTTCGTTCGGCTTGGCACGACGCTCTTGTGCCTGTTCTATGACCGCACGCACATCCCGCACACCGGCGGAAACTGCCGAAACGTGAACAAAAGGAGCGTGGACCCGCTCCGCAAGGAGACGCGCTAGCGTCGTCTTACCCGACCCCGGTGGTCCCCAGAGAATCATGCTTACGAGACGGCCGCGTTCGTACATCCGGGCTAATGGTTTGCCCGCCCCAACGAGATGCTTCTGCCCGACGAATTCCTCGAGAGATTTCGGACGCATACGCTCTGCCAGCGGAACCGAACGGCGGAACCCCTCGCTCATCATATCCGTTTCTCGATCGATGATATCCCCCTTTCGCCTCCGTGCTTCTCTATCGTGGTTTTCTTACCGGTGTGTCCCCTGTGCCGTTTTTCGAAGTGTCCGTCTTCGTGCTGTCGAGGGGGAGTCCGGAAATACGTGCTTTGCCGTGGGACTCAGGAGCCGCGTCCTTGTACTGTGCCGGGGTATATTCCAGCTCGAACTCGACGTTTCGAAACGTTTCTTGTCGTGTTCCCCTCGCGTCGTGCTCGTCGGCCATTGTATCCTTTCCGATTGCCCTTGTCACGCTTGTTCCCTCGATCTGCGGCGAAGGGGAGACATTGGGTTTGTGTTCGTCATTTACCTGGGGTGATGTCGATGTGCTTCCCGCGTTATCCACTGCCCGGCGAGACGCGTCCTCGGTTGCACGTCCAGGCAAAGAACCACTCGGAGATATGGGTGTTCCCGTTTCGCGAGGCGGTGCTTCTGGAGCTTCGATGGACGGCGAATTCCTCTGTGGAGAAGGGGGGGAATCATTGCCGCGGAAGAAGAGAACGCAGAGGTACACCACGGCGACGGTTCCTGTGAGGGTGAGGACGAGTCGACTGGTCGAAGCATACTTCTTTCGCGCATGCCCCGACTTCTCGCGCTCGGCGATTCTTGCCCGGACTTCGTCCATGAACGACGGTGGAGCGGTGACCTTCGGCATGTTCCGAAGGTCGTGCAACAGCCGCGGGTCGGCGTTTTCCGTCCCCTCTCTCGGGTCGTTCCGAATAGGTGTGTGCGTCATCTCTGCATCGTATCAGTCATAGATATCACGAAGCATGCTGCGGAGCATCGCTCTTCCACGGTTGATGCGGGACTTGACGGTCCCAATCGGCTGACCGATTATGGCGGCGATTTCCTCGTACGCGAGTTCCTGGATATCGCAGAGAATAACTGCCTCACGGAAAACCACGGGCAGGGCGAGCAACGCTTCCTGGATGCGCCGGTAACGGAATTCCGTATCGGCGACTCTATCCGGTAGGGGTTCCGTGTCGCGAAGTGGAATTTCATATTCTTCGCCTTCCGCGTCGTGCTGGATGACAGGGACGAGGAGGCGCCGGGAAGGACGGCGGAGCTCGCTCCTGGCGAGATTCGCGGCGATCGTGTAGATCCATGTGGAGAAACGACCACACGAGCGGTACAGAGATCGTTTCTCCCATAGACGAATGAACGTTTCCTGGAGAACGTCCCGCGAAAGCTCCATGTTCCCGAGAAATCGGAAAATGAAGTTTAAAAGCGCGTCTTTGTATCTCAGAACAAGGATATCAAGTGCCTCTTGTACATCGTTTTGAAGGAGAACTGCAAGTTCCTCGTCGGTTTTTTCCGAGAGAGAAGCGGCGGCGCTTTTTCCGCAACGCTTTGTTTCTTGTACGCTTTGTAATGTGTCTTGTTCCCAAAACGACGTCATCGGCGTATCTCGTTCATTTCAAAGGAGATGTTGCCGTAATTTGACAGACAAGACGAGAAATGATAGTCGCCGGGTCGGTCCCTCGGCTCTTCAGTTCGATGTCGGCCGCGAGAAGATATGCAAATACCTGCTCGAATGTTCCCGGGTCGGTGTAATTTTTACGAAATTTTTGCATCTGTGCATATTGCCACCCCCACGTCAGTCCGATTCTCCGCGCTTCAGTGTCCGTCGGTTTACCATGTTCGTCGATTCTCCATAGATAGGAGAACTGGCGTGAGAGATGGGCGATGATCATGACGGGGCTCTCGTGTTGTACGAGTTCGAGTCCGATCTCGATCGCCTGGCTCGCTTCACGGGCGAAAACGGCATTGGAAAAATCGAAAACCGTATATCGTCTCGAAGCCTTTAAAGCGTCGAGGATATGCTGCTCTTCGATGCGTTCCACCCCCGTTTGAGCAAGGGCGATTTTTTCAATTTCCGATGCAAGTTCACGTGCGGAGACGCCTTTCATCGCTTGCAAAAGTTGCGCCGCCCGAGGTGTAATCGATTTCCCCAGCCGTGAGAATTCGGATTCCACCCATTTCGCCGCAACGGAATCAGTCATACGGCGGAGTTCGACGGTTACATCTCGGCCGAAACGGTTTTGTGCCGACTGGAGATAGTCGACGGCAAACATGTCGGCTGTCTGTTTTCCCCGCGTGGATTTGCGCGGGAGGGTTTCGGCGGTGAGCACGAGAACGGTATCGGGGGAAGGGTTCTTCACATATGAGGCTAATTTCTGGTCGAGGAGGATTTTCGTTGCCTCTTTCACGAGAACGAAACGCCTTTCGCCGTGGAACGGGAAAGCGTTCGCTGTGGCGACGATTTCCGCTGCTGTGGTTTCCGAACCCCAGTACGTCGTTGCATTGAAAACGGTGTCCCCTCCGGCGAGTACTGCATCCCTGACTGCACGGACTGTTCGTTCGATAAGAAACTCCTCTTCCCCGTACAAGAACAGAACTTCGGGTATTTCTTTCCGCGAAATGAGCTGATGCAATTCCTGGAGGGTCATAGGTGAAAACGATCGTATCGCGTTATCAGGGCGGGAGAATACCGAGTGAAAGGAGAATGAGCAGAACGATCCCGAGAGCCAGGCGATACCATATGAAAAGGAAGGTCGAATGGGTTCGGAGGAAACGGAGCAGCATCTCGATTGTCAGGAAACCGACGATGGCTGATACCACCGTAGCGACGATGAGGGGAAGCCCTCTCTCGCCGAGAAGCTGGTGCCTCAGCTCATAGAGTTGGTACAAACCACTGAGGGCGATGGCGGGAATGCTCAATAAGAACGAGAAGGCTGCGGATGTTTCGCGTGTGAAGTGCAGGAACAAGCCCGCCGTGATTGTCGTGCCGGAACGCGACGCACCGGGGACCAGCGCCACCGCTTGCGCAGCGCCGATGGCGAGGACATCCGAAAAGCGCACGTGTTCCATCGTTCGGGCCCTTCGGGATATGCGCTCGGCCAGCGCCAGCAGCCCGGCGAGGATGATGAGACTTGCGGAAATGACATACAGCGACCGGAAGGCGTGCTCGATAGAGGACTTGAAGAGCATACCGCACACCACGATCGGTATCGTCCCGGCGATGATCCACCATGCAAGGGCTGCATCGTTCGACTCGAACGGTCTGCGGTGAAGGAGGGCTCGGATGAAGGCGGCGAAGAGCCGCAGGACATCCTTGCGAAAGGTGAAAAGCACGGCGAGGAGTGTCCCGATCTGCGTTACGGCCGTGAAGGGAGCGCCGGGGTCCGGCCATCCGAGAAGGGCCGGTACAATGCGGAGGTGCGCCGTACTGCTGATAGGCAGGAACTCCGTCAACCCCTGAAATATGCCGAGAACGATCGCTTGAAACAGGTCCATCTCCGCCTCGATGCGCTCCTCAGGCTGGCCGTAAGCAACGGAGGTGAGAACGCGGTCGGGGAAAGGCTGTCATATGAGTTCGATCACCCGCTTCTCGTGGAGGGCGTCGCGTATCCGGAACGTGGCCCTGGTGGTGGCGACCATGGACGTGAAGGGGATCACTTCCGTCCGCTTCTGCTTGATGGCATCGATGAACGCGCGGACCTCGTTCGCGTGGCCTTTATCCCCAGGGCTTTTCGCCACGCTTCGTTTGCCGTTTCGGTACATCTCGAGGATGGTGAAGTTGTTCATCACGGCGGTTGCACCGGCGTTCGAAGCGATGATGCGTTCTTTCGGGAACGAGGGGTCGCCGTTCGCCGTGTAGATGATGTTCGCGACGGAACCGTCGCTCATACGAAGCGTCACGGAAAGGTTGTCTTCTGCAGTGGCAGCCTCGTTGTCGGTAGCGATGCACTCCGCGGACAGACGCAACGGCATGGCTCCCGTCAAGTACTGAACGGTATCGATGAAATGACACATTTCCCCGATAATGCGGCCGCCGCCTTCCACGGGGTCGTGCGTCCAGTGGTCTTTCGGGAGGAAACCGGCGTTTACGTAGTAGTGGATCACGAAAGGTTCGAGTACCGGTTCGAAGAATGCACGCATCCGCATGACGAGAGGCGCAAA
>JARYLZ010000046.1:0-18405 GCA_029907355.1 Bacteroidota bacterium
ACGTTCGCCGGCTCGACATCGGCGACGGCGCGTCGCGGCATGCGGGCGAAACGGGAGAATTCGTCGCTGATGCGTGCGAGCGTGTCGATCTGGTCGATGATGGTACGCACCACCGTCCCGATGACGTCGGGGAGCTCGGGCAGCCTGTCCTTCGCCGCTTTCTCGAGATGCTGGACGGCGAGCTTCATGGGCGTGAGCGGGTTCCGGATTTCGTGAGCGACTTGCTTCGCCATCTCGCGCCAGGCGGAATCGCGTTCCGCCGCAGCGAGGCGTTCCCTGTTCTCGCGCAGGCGGTCGATCATGATGTTGAACGCGTGGACGAGTTCCCCGATCTCGCCCTTCGCCTCGACGTCCGCACGGCGTTCGAGATCCCCTTCCGCAACCGCGCGCGTGGCGGTGATGAGCTGCTGGAGCGGACGCGAAATCTGGCGTGCGAGAACCTTGCTCGCTCCGAGAACCAGCAACACGATGACGGCGGTTCCGAGAAGGATCGTCGCCGAAGCCCGCGCCGAGGCGTACTCGGTGCGATGCCTCTCGAACAGCGTCATCGTGGAGAGGACGACGACGGGGGAACCGTCTGCCCCCCGGATCGGGATGAATCCGACGAAGTACGGCAGGCCCCCGATCCGTTCCGTGCCGATGGAGTAATCCGCGTCGCGCACGGCGACGGCGAGGAAAGCGTCCGGTGGGAGCCGCGGGGTGAGGATCCCCGCTGCGAACAGTTCCGGCCTGCTCGAGGCCTCCAGAAATGCGCCGCGGTACACGGCGATGTCTTTCCCGACGCGCAGGGCTGCATCGATGCATGCCCCGTCGCTCACCCTGCCAGGCGGAGTGGTGAAGAGATCGCTGCCTACCGAGGCGAGCAGCGTTTCCCGAAGCACGCGGAGATCGTCGAGGAGCCTGCTCTCGACCGCCCTCCGCTCGTTTTCCGAGACGAGGTTCCGTGCACCCGTCCAGACGATGAGAACCGGGATCGATGCAGCAGCGAGAATAGCCAGTTGAAGCTTCGTCGAGAAATTCCACCGGGCTGGTGACGGTATGGACGAGCGGGGGAAAAAGATCCCTGCCAGCGCCGCGAACGAGAGGCAGAGGAAGAGGACCCCCATCCGGAGAAAGCGGTAGAGGGTCAGGAGCGGTTCGGGTTTTCCCATGGCGATGCATGTCACTTCACCGCCTGTGTCGCCGTCGGTACGGAAGTAGAGCGCTTCGCGCACCCCGTCCGGCGCTTCCACCTCGGCCCACTCCCGGCTGCCCGCCTCGAGCATCGCCTTTACCCGACTCGGTATGCCAAGGGTGTGTGGCCATGTCGGATCGGAAGCGGATTTGAGCTTTCCCCCCCTGAATGTTGCGAGTGTCAGCCGGTCCTCGGGGGCGATACTGCGCGCCGTCGGCACGCTCCGCAGGGGGTCGAAATCCTGCGCTGTTACCGTGAGCGGGTCCAGCCCTTCGACGATGACCGCGAGGCGGAGGGGGGAACCGTCCCCCGCGACGACGCGGCGGACCGCAACGGCGTACGTGCGAATCGGCGGCGTTTCGCCGATCGCAATGCGCACGATCGAATCGCCCGTAGAGAGCGGGAGATCGGCCAGAGGTCCGGTTTCGAAAAGCCGGGGATGAATGCCCACGTGGAAGCGGGAGAGCACCCGACCGGTGTCGTCGGAAATGAGAACCGCGGAATTGTTGCGTTCGGCGCCGAGCGATGAATGCGCCCACAGGCGGAATGCAGGTCCTGTGTTCACTCCGCCGGGCGAGGTGATGACGGCTTCTTCTTGGGCGAGTTCGCCCGCGAGTGCGTCCGCGGCCTGCTCGGCGAGCACCCGGGACCACCCGTCGACCGGACGGGCGAGACGGTCCGCCATGGCCTCGATCTCCGCCCGCCTGCGGTCGTGCATGAACCGTTGGAACAACATGCCCGCCGTTGCGGTCGAGGCGGCAGCGAGCACCACGGTGAGAAGGACAGGCCGGAAAAAGCCGCGCCTCCGTAATATCCCCATGGCGAAGGGGGCGGCGAGGAAGAGGACGAGAGCGAGACCGTACCACCAGAGAGGGATCAACGGCTTGCGGCTCAGATACGCGAAGAGGAGGAAGGAAAACGCCGCGAGAGGAAGCAGACGGAGAAATTCACCCGGTTCATGGCGGTCCGAACCTTCGAAGAAACGGCAGGCGAGACCGGCGGCCAGGAATGCGCCTGCGATGAGGAGGAATGCGTTCACCAGCATCAGGATGGCGAGTGGGTCCGCGAGGAGTGGCGATACGCTGTCGTAATTGAAAGAGGAATCCGCCACGAAGCTCTCGAGGGATGCCACGACGCCCCGCATGCAGAAGGGGGTGAGTAGAACCGCCAGGGCGAAGACCGCGAAGGGGAGGATTCGCGCACTCAGGGCACGGGGGCGCAGTCGTGTCGCAGCGGCGAGGGTTCCTGCGAAGAGGACCATCGTGATCGTCAGTTCGCCGACCGAACTGGCGATGCCGCCACCGAATGAGGATGCGAACGAGGCGGGGTTCTTCAACGCTTCCGGCATCAGCAAAGATGTCGCCCCGCTCCACAGAAGCACGTATCGCGCCAGCCATGCGCTACCTGCGCCTGCGAGGAAACGAAGGACCTCCGACGGCATGCGGCGGACCAGGACGACGACGAAGCCGACAGCGAGGAAGCACAAGACCGACAGGAGAAACGCGCTGAGGCGGTCGAATTCTGCTCCGACCCGTTCGCGGTACATCGTGGGGTTGGTCCGCATCGCGGCGAGAAAGCCCACCGTATCGTTGCCCGCGATGACCGGCACCGCGAGGTATCTCCCGTCGTGCAGGAGGGCGCGGTGTCTCCCGCTCGCAACCTGCACCGGGATGTTCTCCTCCTCTGCGAGACGGCTCACGAGATCCTCGGCGCGCTCGAACCGCCTTTCCATCGGCAGTGCATTCGCGAGCGGGAGTGCGGTGGATACCGTCCCCAGCCGATGCCCCGCCGAATCCTGAACCGGTCGGCGGATGACGATGTCCGTCTGCAAACCGCCTTCTACGATGGCAACACGTTCCCTGCCGGTTTCGATTTCCGGCGGGTTGGGCGGGACCGGCGTACCACGGTATGCGAGGAGCTCGTCCGATGTGTTTCGGATCTCGAAAGACACCTTCCCTTGCGGGTGGGTGCGCAGGATACGCTCGAGGCATTCGTCGCGGCCTCGTGTGCCGGCGAGGAGCGCGAGAACATCCTCGTCCTCCGAGAGCGCTCGTGCGGCAGCGAGGGCCGGCTCGGTGAATTCTCTTGAGGTTTTCGTGAGACGATCCCGAAGGGAGCCGTCAATATCATCGCGGATCACAGCCCACGAACGCTCGATCTCAGCGAGAAAGAACACCTTCCCGCCTTGCACGAGAACGAGCGCGAGCACTGTGACCGCGCATGCGACTGCCCAGCGCATGACGCGTCGATCCACGGGGGGCTGCGGCGTGACGGGCATGCGGGGAACGCCCGCTCAACGGCGGGCGATGGTGATCTGGTCGATACGCCAGCCTTGCTCGGTCCGCGTCAGCGAGAGGAACACCTGTGCCGTCCCTTGCTGTCCCCGCTTGACGTAGCGCAGGAAACCGACGCCGTACGCGCTTTCGGCGCCGATTTTCGTGTTGCCGAACGAGAACCCCAGAGGTGCGTGCTGGCGGAAGAAATTTCGCAGGATGAACAGCGTCTGCTCTGCGCTGTAATAACCGTTCTCACCGGTCGCGAGCGTGAGGAAAACCTTCGCGTGGAGAAAACCGGTGATACCCTGCAGCTCTCCCCCCGCAATGGCGGCCTCCGCTGCCGAGAACACCTTGCGCACGGCACTCGAGTCCGTCGCGCGTTCCTGGTCTTCGATGCGTCCCGCAGGATGAACCGCTCGGAAAAGGTCGCTCTTCGCCATCGTTCTTCCGGGCGACAGGGCGAGAACGGCGATCGGGATGCCGAGGAGAATGAGCCGGGAGATGCTCATAGCGGTGAATCTAATGCGTCATGCGATGCAAATGCAACGTCGAATAGCCCGGAGGGCGGAAGTTTTGATTCGTACCGCTCCGGATAAATACCGCCCCCGTGCGGAACAGCATCGGGGGCGGGAGCATGCATGCCAGTCTGCGTTTGCGCATGCTCACCGCGTGCGTTCCCGTGCGCCGTCATCCCTCCTCACTCGGCTGGGGGCAGTCGATCCGCGGGTCGAGGGGTGTTCGGTCTCCGGCTGCGGTCGGTCTCGTCCCACTTCGATCCGTTCCCGTGTCCTCGGCATCGAAGGGGGCGGTGCGGAACGCTCTCTCCCGCTCGAGGGCGGCGGATTTGCGGTTTCCTCCCGCCGCTCCCTTCCTACCGTTGCATCGGTCGGGTCGATTTCGGAAGGACGCATGCTCGGTCGGGAAGAAGGGACGGAAGGGGCAGCGGGGAGCGTTGCCGCTCGTTCGCGCGTCGTCCTTTCGTCGGGTGTGCTCGTGGTCACGCGGTTTCGCGTAGAACCGCTTTCCGCAGGGCTCGGCGAGGTTGTCCGCACGCGTGTATCACGCGGTTCCACCGTTTCGACCGCCGTCGGGCGGGTCCGCGTGTTGCCGGTCGTGCGGGGTTCGGCTGCTCGCGTCCTGCTGTCCCACGTGAGGTTCGGCCGGTATTCACGGGTGTAATCACGCTGCCGATCCGCGCGTGGATGCCGGGGGACGACCGCCGTGTGCGGGTGAACGGGGATCACGAGCGGGCGGTAGTTCGTGTGGCCCCACGCGCAGTCGATGTAGCGGTGACGGCGCATGCGGTGCACGGGGATCACCCTGATCTCGAAACGCCAGAACGGGCCTGCGAAGAGAAACCCCACCCGCACCGGGTGGTAATCGTAGGCCCACCAATAATCGTACGGGTGCGCAACGGCGATCGTGTAGCGGGGACAAACCGAGAAATACGGGTCGAGAAACGGTCGCGGGTGGTGACAACCGACACAAGCGTAGCGAGGGTACCAGACTCGGCCGCCGACGAAAAAGGAAGTCGTCGCAGTGGCTCGGATCGAGACCTGCGGGAATAGACGGCGGTTGATTTCGTTGATCGCGAGGAAGGGATCGCCCTGGACGGGTCCGGCGTCGAAGAGATATCGGCCGGAAGTGACCTCCCAACCCGAGACCGGCGGGGTGTCCGACGCCACGGCATGGATGAATTCGATTCCCCGCTGGCCGCTCACCCGCCAAGAATCCTCCCCGTAATAATCGGGCAGACGATATGTCATGCCGCCGTAAACGAACCCGTCATCAGGATAGCGGGGGAAGAGGAGGCGCACATCCCCCTCCGTTGTGATGTCGTAGAGAACGACGTAGCAATCCCGGTCGGCGCGGAAATAGACGGCGATGCGATCGCCGGGCGTATAAACCGCTCCCTCGCCGCGGTCGGACCAGACGTCGATGTCATAATCGGAATCGATGCCGGGAGGCACGGGAACGGCCGGTCTTGCGGGGGGTATCGCGGTGGCGGTGGTCCAGAGAACCGCCGCGAGCATCGGGAGGAAAGGCAGTGTTTTCATGGCAGTGTCCTCGCATTCGACATGGGTGTCAAGCGTTCAAGGGTCGCATGGCATGATGCGGCGTGTGGGTCTTGCGGTCAATGCCGTCGGCGTGCGGGCATGCCGGCGTTCTTCGCGAAACCGGGTCGCTCCCGCGTGAAAAGCTCGGGGTTCCCGAGTGCGGTTTGAAACGCCCAGTCGAAGGTGACCGTGTTCTGGCGGACATCTGTCACACGGATCTTCGCGAAATGGTTGTCGTGGGTCCACACGACATACGTGTGACCCTTGATCGCGACGGCGTCCTTCGTGGGCGACCAGCCGTCTTCCGGCGCCTTGGAAATCTCGTCGATGTCCCGCGTGTACCCCATGTCCTGGATATCGGTGTCTTGCCACACGACGAAGAACGGTATGGCGGACCCGTTCATCTCGAGGTAGATGTCCGCTTCATCGGTGTCGTAATGCACGATGCGGTATGCGGAGAAATCATAGCCGGCGCGGTATGGGTCGATGAAGCGGTTCGTCAACACCACCCCGCGGCCTTCAGGCCTCGGGGTGTCGTACACCACCTCGCGGCTGAGCTCGCTCTCATTCCCGCTGTAATCGAAGGCCGAGACGGCGTAATAGTACGTGACACCGTTCTTCGCCCCGCCGTCCACGAAGGAGGCGGTGCGGGAGGTCCCGATGCAGGTGTACCGACCGTTGTAGCTCGAACTCACGTAGATATTGTACCCGGCGAGGTCCGGTTCCTGGTTCTCGATCCAATCCAGCCGGACCGCGTTGTCCAGCGATGTACTGACGATCCCGACGGGGGGGAACGGCGGCGTGTCGTCGTACGGGACTCTCCCATGGTCGTCGTCGCAGGAGGCGATCAACAACAGGGCAGGGATGATCATGCGAAACAATCGGGTTTTCATGGTCTATCTCCTCTTGTGTCCATGCATAAAAACTGCAAATCCAGTGCCACGAAAAATTCCGACGGTATGAGCCGATCCACGACCGTTTTCTCCCCATGGGCGGGAGGGTTCGCCGTGCCTGTGCGGAGGGAGCGAACCGTGCTTGTCCCGAAAAATGAACGGTGCTGTTCACTTTGAAAAAGAAAAACCGCCTGCCGGAGCGGGCGGTTTTCAGGGGGGAACGAACCGGGGTGTCAGCGGAGGAGCGAGACGACCTTCGAGTCGGTGAACGGTGTGCCGTCCGCTTTCGAGGCCCGCAGGTGATAGATATAGCGTCCCGGCGGGAGAGGCGAGCCATGATCGTCGGTGCCCCTCCAGACGATCGCATGCGATCCTTGTTCCCGGTGCTCGTTCCGGATCGGTCGGGCGACGAGCGAACCGTCCACCGTGTAGATTTCGATGGAGACGGTCGCCGCCGTCGTGAGGTCGAACGGAATCGTCGTCCCTGTCCTGTCCGCACGGAATGGGTTCGGGTAATTCTGCCCGAGGCGGAAACTCTCGACAGGGATTCCCGCCACCTCGATCGTGTAGCTGTAAGAGGCGCTCCCGTCGCGGTCGATCTGTTTCAGTCGGTAGATGTTCCGCGGGAGGACGTCGGCGTCGGATGCGGTATACGTGCGCGGCGTGTTGGACGTCCCGGACCCTGCCACGAAGGCGATGCTCGACCACGAGCCGTCTTTGAGCTTCTGCACCTCGAACCCGTAATTGTTCGATTCCGTAGCCGTCTTCCAGTGAAGTTCGATACTGCCGTTGCGGAGCATGCCGCCGAACACCGTCAACTCGACGGGGAGGTGCCCTTCACCCGCAAAGGTCGCCTTGGGGTCGCCGATGACGACATCCATCCAGCTCAGGTACGCGGATGAAGCGTAGAACGATTCCGCCAGATTGTAGCCGGTACTGCTCGTCCACCGGTCGAAGAGGTAGTGAACCTGCGCGAGTGCGCTCGTGTACGGTTCCCATACGTAGCCCTTCACGCCGGTCACGCCGCCCTCGTGAATCAGGTCGGCGACGAGCGATTGCCACCCGATGGTCGGTTCGACGAACGTCGAGTCCTCGAACGTGCGTCCCGAAGAGCTGACATACGTCTCCGCGAGGGCTTTCGGGGACCACGTGAAATGCGGCTGGGCTTTCTGCGTGTACGACGCCCAGTTCGCGTCGTTACTGCCCCAGCTGACATAGCCGAGCACGGAAGTGCGGTTCGTGACGAAGACGCTCGAGGAATCGAAGTATACGTTGTACCCGCGCATCTTGAGGATGTTCCGAGCGGTGTTCATCCTCGTGTTGAGGATATGTGTCCCTTTCGTGATGTCCACGTCGAAAACGAATTCCCCTGTCGAGTAGTACGGCTGACACGCACGGTTGATCAAGCCGACGATGTCGTTATACGTGTACCCTGCCAGGCGTGTGACGAGGACGATGTTGTTGAACGTTGTGCTCCGCGAAAAACGCGCTGTGCTGTACACGTAAGGGTTGCTCACCACCCCGGCGTTCCCGATCTGGCTCTCGAGCTGGCTGTTCAGGAGACAGAGATCGCTGTCGAAAGACCCCGAGTTGGAGGAAATCCCGAAGACCCCTCCCGAACGCCGGACTTTCAGAGGCACACCCTGGGTCGTCACGATGTAGTTGATCGACGAGGTCAGGCCGTATGCCTGCATGTAATTCTTTATCTCCGCGAGAATGCCGGCGTAGGTGGCCGAATCGATTTCTTCGGTCGTCGGCATGGCGATCGAACAGATATTCACTGAAGGTATCGACCGCTGGGAACGGAAATACGAGGCGACGTTCTGAGACATCGGGCTGTTGCTGTTGACGATCACCAGCACATCGTTGTACGTCTGCGCCGCTGCGCCCATCCCGCATGCCGTTGCGAGGGTCCCGATCAACACGCACAATTTTTTCATGGCTGCTCTCGATCCTGGTTTTGAACGTTTCCTTTCGTTCCGTAACCAATATCCGCACAGAGCTTGCCAAAGCGATCCCCTCCTAATATGAATTTGTTTTACAAGGATTTAACTCGGCCTGATGCCGGATGGCGATGCATTTGAGTGAAAAAAATTCATAAGTAGAGACTTCAAATCAACGGCACATTTTTCAATTCATTGAATTAAGGGGTGAATGCGTTAATAATTGCATTTTCATTGAAAGATTGAGATGGTTTTGTCGTAAATAACCTTTTTAATTAAAATGGATAGAGTTGCAGATATTGCAATCGCATTCTGCTTTATGTGTACCCGATTTCTCCATAACGAAAAAGCATACCCTTCCTGGATATGCTTTTCCGCTAATGCGTCAGCCGTTTCGGGTGATGGGGAAAGAGAACCATCTTTTCCCGAGACGCACGAGGAACCCGAGAGCTCTTTTTACTCGTTTTCGAGGTTGTACTGCGCCCGCAGCCGCACGACGTCCTGCTGGTACCGCGGGGTTTTCGCGTTGTCCACTTTCTCGAGTGCCGCCTTCGCTTTTTCCGGCTTCCCTGCCAGGCACCAGTTGCGCGCGGCTTTGAAGTACCGGGTCGCGACGAGGATGTCGTTCTCGAACATGTCGGCGGCATCTTCATAGTACTCGGCGGCTTCCGCGTAGAGTTTTTTCCCTTCGTACGCTGCCGCGATGCCGGCCAGACGGTTCGATTTCATCAGATCGTCCGATGGGCTTGCGTCCTGGAATACTTCGAGGGCGCGGTCGTACTGGTCCGTGTAGAGGTAACACTGCCCCAGCATCAAGGCGGCGATGGTGCCGGATGTCGTCCCGCCGTAATTCTCGACGATGGATCGCAACCCGGGGATGCCGCGTGTCGGGTCACCCTCGATCGCCAGCTTGAACTGCTGTTGCGAGACGAGAGGTTGGACTTTCCGTAATTGTATGCCGGCTTCGGACTCGCGTTCCCTCTGCCTCGACGTGTAGATGAAAGCCGCGACCGCGATCGCCACGACCACGATGAGGCCGCCGAGTATCCATCGGTTGTACTGGGCGTAAAACTCCTGCACCTTTTCCCAGGTGCTCATGACGCTCGACTGCTGCACCGCCGGCCTGACGGCGATTTTCTTCTTCGCGGTTAACACACGTGCTCCTCGGCAACTGACGTTGGTGAACGAAACATGGTACGCCTGGGGGGAATCGAACCCTCAACCTTTGGCTCCGGAGGCCAACGCTCTATCCAGTTGAGCTACAGGCGCATCGGACACCCAAATTACGGGTTTGATGAAAAAAAAACAATGTGATAGAGGCATGCAAACGCTGTCTACACGTCGTTTCCCTCGATGAATCGATGGCAGGGCGAGCCATGGGAGCTCTGCTCCGCGGGTCTTGGGCTCGTTCGTTCTTTCCATCCTCTCCCCTCCGTTTTCTCTCAGAAGAAATCGAGATACTCTCGAATGAAGGGGTTGGATGTCATTTCCTTGCCGATAGTCGTCTCTCCCGCGTGACCGGGGAGAACGCGAGTTTCCTCCGGGAGTGTGAGTATCCGTTTCGTGAGAGAGTCGAGGAGGGCGTCGTACGAACCGCCCGGAAGGTCCGTCCGCCCGATGCTTCCGTCGAACAGGGCGTCGCCGCTGAAAAGGATACCGGCACGGGGAGCGTGGAGCGCGATGTGACCGGGTGTATGTCCGGGGACGTGGAGCACGCGGAATTCATAGTCGCCGAGCAGGATGGTATCGCCGTCCCCGAGGAGGCCGTCAGGCCGAATGCTCGGGAGCGGCTCGGGGAGTGGGAAACCGTACGTGTCCGGCTCGATCATCATCCCCTCGTCCAGATGGTGGATCATGACCGGCGCTGCCGTCAGGCTTGCCAGCTTTGCCGCGTCGGCAGTGTGGTCCCAGTGCCCGTGCGTCAGCACGATGGCTGCCACGGTCGCCCGTCGTGCGCGAACCGTTTCCGCGATGATCAAGGCACCGCCCGGCGGCGCTTCCACGATGAGCGCCTTCCCGCTCTCGCGGTCCATCGCGATGTACGCGTTGGTTTCGAGCGGCCCGCATCGGAACGTGATGAGATCGATCCCTTCCGCCGTATGCTTCATATCGATTCCCTGCTTCCTCGTACATGGTCCGGGGCGCAGTGGATCGCTTCCTCCTGCGTCACCCTGTTTCCCAAGATACGAAGACGTTCGTTTGCGGCGCAGGCGATGCGAACGGGAGCCGCGGGAGGGGCGGCAGCGGAGACCGTGTTCCGAAAGATACGGCACGGATGCGGCGATTCTCTGACATGGTTTCTGTAGGGCGATCGTCGAACGGCTGGTCCATGGATAGGTGGGGTGAAGGGGAGGACGGCGGATCGCTTAAAACGGATCTGCGAGTCTTTTTATAACATGCACCGTACGCGGGGAAACGGCCGCGCATCGTCACGGATGATTGCGGGGAAAGCGTCTCGATGCATCCGCGGACTGCGGGTTCGCGCCCCGTATTTTCTTCGGGGGCAAACGAGGGAACCGGCGGTCTTCCGTCGGACTCGGCGATCGGGCGGGGAAGCGAAGGATATTCCCCGCGAGGGGGTGTATCCCTGCATCTTCGCCGGAGAAAATTGGTGTCTCGCGCATGATTGTCCGTCGTACGCCTCCGCTTGTTCATGGAACGGGAAATCAAAATCGAGCGGAAAGGGGCGTATGAGCCGGACACCGCCGTCCGTGTCGGGCCTACCTGGTATTCCTTTCGAACGTACGATCCCTCTGCGTTGATCCGCATGGAGCGGGCGAACGTTTTCCTCGAAAGGAGCGAATGGAGTACCGGCACGGGGTGCCGGACACGCATGTGTTCCACAGGACGGCAAAACGTGTGAGGCTTATGTCTGATAGGGATCGTATCCAGGGGGAATCACGTGAACCGTCTCGAGTGTCGGAGAGGATTTCCATGTCCCCTTTCTATCGGCGTTGCACCGGCGCTGGAAAACGGTCGCAGTGGTGATGCGACGCATCGGGTTTTCGTTTCGATCCGCTCGCTTGACGAGCCTGTGGCACCGGAAAAAGGAGCGTTTTTCCCCGGTTCTCTCTCGTTTTTGGGGATGTCCACTCGTTTCATATTGGCGGTTCTATCCGGCACCGACGCCCCCGCTTTTGCGAGCATATTCGGAATACGAGGCATGAATGATGGAAACGGTGCCCCGTTGTCACGATTCGGGGTTTTCCTTTGTCAATCTTTTATTCCCTTTCCGCCTGAGCCGCGATATGGGATGAACCATCGAGCAGTGACATCTTCACGCGTTTCCCCGTGGTGCGCGAGTGTCGAGGTGATGTTTCTCGGGGTGGTCTTTTCCGACGAGGAGCGATTTCCCCGTGGTGGTGACACGAATGTCTCCTATGCTGCTTGCACACCGTATTTGCCCCTGTGACGAACCCGAAAAGTCATCGTGTGGTTTGCAGCGCGAGGCGAAGACAAGTCGCGGTTTTTTCGTTCCATGGTTCGCATGGTACTGTTCCCGCTGGTATTTTCGGGGTTGGAAAAGCGATCGGTACTCGTGCCCCGGCGAAGGTACTTCGACGGATTTCGGTCTTTTCAGGACGACTCGTTTTCCCCTTGACGCGGAAGGGGGTAGAGGAGGATTTTCCCATGAGAAGAAGGGAAATGGTTCATCGGGGGTCGTGTCTTTTTGAAACGCACTGCCCGAAGGCTCGGCGTGCATTCGCATCCTCCGCGATGCTCGCTCTGTTCTTGGGTCTTTTTCTACCGGATCAAGCGGTTGGCGCCGAGGGACTTGACTATGCGCGACACTCCACCTTGCTTTCCCCTCGTCCATCCGTCGGTCCTCTCCCTCCGCCCGGGGGCTCACCGCGGCAGGCCGTCCCGCTTCAGGAGGCATTCATCGTCGAGAACCGGGGGCAGTTTTCGGACATGGGCAGCCGCCTGCGGCCGGATATCCGGTTCGTCCTTTTCGCCGGCCGAATGAGAGTGTTCATCCTGGACACCGGGTTGAGCTTCGTGCTGACTCTCCCGTCCGTTCACGGCGGGGATGCGTCACACGACCATCGAGAGGATCCTTTTGAGGTCGTGGAAGCGGACGAGATCGACGTGAACGTCGAGAGGGTAGACATCGAGTTCGTCGGCTCAAACCCCGCAATCGCGGCGAGAGGTATCGAGCCGCTCGGCTGGTATGCCAACTTCTACACCGCCGCCGCCCCGGACGGTGTCACGCATCTCTCAACGTACGGCGGCGCGGTTCTCGAAAACGTATGGCCCGGTATCGACATGACGATCGAGATTGCGGAGAAGGGCGTCAAGTACTCTTTCGTCGTGCACCCGAACGGGAGGGCGGCGGACATCGCGCTTCGGTATTCCGACAACGCCCGCCCTGTCGTGCGGGAGACGGGGGATCTCGATATCCCGTGCAGTTTGTTCGCCCTGCATGACGAGGCGCCGACGTGTTTCGGGAAACAGGATGCCGGCAGTTACTCTATCCCCTGTTCGTTTGCGCTGGAGGGGCAAACCGTCCGCTTTCCGCTCGAGGCGCCCTCGCCCGGGAAGGAATTGACGATCGACCCGACGCTCTCCTGGGCGACCTACGTCAACACGCCCGGCAACGATTACGCGGGGGGAATCGACATCGACAACGACGATAACGTCTGGTCGTGCGGGAGCACGTCGGGGACGAATTTCCCGACCACGCCGGGAACGTTCCAGTACACGCGTTCCAGCGCGCCGAACGACGGGTATGTCATCAAGTTCACGCCGGCGGGCACGAGGCTGTGGGCGACGTACTATGCCGGCGCCGACGTGACGGCGGGGATGTCGAGCGACCGGAACTACAACATGTACGTCACGGGTACGACGAGTTACACCGCGTTCCCCGTATCGCCGGGGGCGTTCCAATCCGTGAAGTCGACGAGCTACGACGGTTTCCTCGTGAAGATGCTGTCGGACGGCACCCGCGGCTGGGCGACGCTGTTCGGCGGCGACGGTGGTGATATCGGCATCGGGACCACGGTGGACGGGAGGGGGAACCTGTATCTCACCGGCCAGACGGGGAGCACGAACCTCACCGTCACACCGGGTGCTTTCCAAACCGTCTACGGAGGCTCGAACGACGGTTTCCTGGCGAAGTTCGACTCCTCGGGCAGGCTCATCTGGTCGACCTACATCGGGAGTTCCACGTCCCAGTACGGCCATAGCTGTTCGACGGATTACTACGACAACGTCCTCGTCATCGGGACCACGGGGTCGGGTTTCCCCACGACGTCGGGTGTTCTCCAATCGACGTTCCCGGGCGGGTCGACGAGCGCGTATATCATCAAATTCGACAGTGCGGGCGCGCGCCAGTGGGCGACGTATTTCGGGAGTTCCACCACGGGGTACGGCATCCGTTGCTTCGGTAACGATGCCCTGATCGTCGGGTGGACGTCGGGGACGATCCCCATCACGAGCGGCGCGTTCCAGCCGAACCGGCCGGGTGGGGACGACGGGTGGTTCGCGCGTCTGAACCCGACCGGAACGGCGGTGGTATGGTCGACGTACTTCGGCGGCAACCAGATGGATCACGTCACGAGCATCAAGGTCAATCCGTCGGGTACTCTCCACGTCACGGGCTGTACCTTCAGTGCGAATTTCCCCGTGACATCGGGCGCGCCCCAAACGGTGTATGCGGGCAACGAGGACCGCTTCGTCGCGCAGTTCAGCGCGCAGGGCCAGCGGTGCTGGGCGACCTTCATCGGGGGGACGGGTCAGGACCACTGCTGGACATCCCCCCCGATCGGCGACAGGCCGGAGCACAGCATCACCATCGCATCGAACGCGGATTTCTACGTCATCGGCAACACGACGGGCGGGTTCCCCACGACGCCCGGGTCCTTCCGCCCGAACTACGCGGGGGGGGACGAGACCTTCCTCGTCCGTTATGTGAACGACTGCAACGGCATGATCCAGGCGCGCGCCGGCAACGACGTCACGATCTGCCGCGGCGACAGCGCGACGATCGGTTTGCCGGCGGTCGGGTCGCCCTGCACGACGCCCTACACGTACTCGTGGAGCCCGCCGACGGGCTTGAGCGCGACGAACGTCGACCAGCCCCGCGCGTTTCCCACGCAGACGACGACATACGTGGTCACGGTAACGGACGCGATCTCCTGCGTGTCGTCCGACACCGTCGTGGTCACGGTCATCGACATCGACGCCGACATCGCACCCGATACATCCTTCATCTGTCCGGGCGGTACTGCCGTGCTCCGCGCAACGGCAGGCACGGGCTACACGTACACGTGGCTCCGTAACGGGACTCCCGTTTCCGGTGCGACCAGCGCCGTCTACACGGCTACCCAGACGGGGATGTACCGGGTGGTCATCCGCAATTCCCAGGGTTGTTTCGACACATCGGACGTCGCCTACGTCCTGCCGGGGACTGGTCCCGGTGCGACCCTGACTGCCACGGGACCCACTTCCTTCTGCGCGGGGGACAGCGTCGTCCTCCTGGCCAACACGGGCGTCCGTTTGACCTACGTGTGGCAGAGAAACGGCGCGACAATCGCCGGGGCGACTTCATCTTCCTACACGGCGAAAGAGGCGGGGGTGTACCGCGTGATCGTCTCCGACACGTTGGGTTGCAGAGACACATCCGCTGCCGTCACGGTGACGATCTTGCCCGGCCCCGGCGCGACGCTGACGGCCTTGGGTCCGACGACGTTCTGCATCGGGGGCAGCGTCGAACTCCGCGCGAACACCGGTGCCGGGTTGACCTACACGTGGCAGAAGGACAATACGACGATCCCGGGTGCCACCGCCTCGAGCTACACGGCGAGGGAGAGCGGATCGTACCGCGTGATCGTCACGGGGAGCAACGGCTGCCGCGACACGAGCGCGGCCATGGTCGTGGCTGTCGTGCCGGGTCCCGGCGCCGTGATCGTCCCGCCCGGACCTGTCGCGATCTGCGACGGCGACGGGGTCGTTCTCGGCGCGAACACCGCTCCGGGACTGACGTACGTCTGGCAGAGGGACAAGTCGACGATCGCCGGAGCGGCAGGCCCGAATTATACGGCAACACGGGAGGGTCTCTACCGCGTGATCGTCATCAACGCTGCCGGGTGTCGCGACACCTCCGACGAAGTCCTCGTGACGATGTACCCGCGGCCCGACGTGGCGCTCTCCGCCGCGGGGCCGACGGTGTTCTGCGAGCCCGGGAGCGTTCTCCTGAACGCCTCCTCGAAGGAAGGGGTGACCTACACGTGGCATCGCAACGGCACGCCCATCCCCGGTACTTCGGGCAAGTCCTACACCGCTTCGGAGAGCGGCCGGTACACGGTGGTCGTCGTGGATGCCAACGGGTGCAGCGACACGTCGGACGCCGTCGTCGTCACGGTCCACCCCAAACCGGACGCCACGCTTTCGCCGCTCGGGCCCGTGCGGCTGTGCGAGGGACAAACGCAACAGCTGACGACGGTGCAGGGGACGGGCTATACCTATACGTGGTTGAGGGACGGGACCATCATTACGGGCGCCTCGGGCCCTTCGTACACGGTATTCAAGGCGGGGAATTACCGGGTAATCGTCGTCACCGCTTACGGATGCGCGGACACGTCCGATATCGTTTCCGTCACGGTCGTCCCTCTCCCAGAACGGCGCATTGAGGGCAAGACGTCCGTCTGCCCGAACACCACTGCGGATTATTTCGTCTCGAACAGCGCCGGATTGGAATTCTCCTGGTCCGTGAAAAACGGATCGATCCAGGACGGCCAGTACACTCCCAGGATAAAGGTCTACTGGCAAACGCCCGGTATCGGCGAAGTGCGCGTCACGATCACGGATGCTGCCACCGGTTGCTCGCGCGACACGGTCCTGAAGGTGTCGATCACGTCCGCCCTGCGCCCCGTGATTGTCGCGAACGGCACCGGTGTCCTGTGCGAGGGCGACAGCATCGTCCTCGATGCGGGTCCCGGATACCTGTCGTACGAATGGTCGCGTGACGGGAATCCTCTCGGCGCGAAGACGCGCTTCATCGTCGTGCGGCAAGGCGGCTCCTACACCGTCTACGTCACGGACGGCGGCGGCTGCAACGGCACCTCGCCTCCTTTCGCCGTGACGGTGAACCGCAATCCCGTCATCACACTTTCCGCCGGGGGGCCGACCGTATTCTGCAAAGGGGGAAGCGTGCTGTTGACGGCTTCCTCGTCCCCCGAAGCGGACATCGTGTGGTACCGCGACGGGAAAGAGATTCTCGGCGCGTCGGGGAATACTTTCGTCGCGACACAGCCCGGCGTCTACACCGCGTCAGGCATTACGAAGGCAGGCTGTCCCGGCACCTCGGATTCCATCCTCGTCGAGGTCAAGGAGGCGCCGAAGGCAGAGATTGCGGCGGGAGGGCCGACGGTGTTTTGCGTGGGCGACAGTGTGGTTCTCTCTGCGGGCCCGGCCACAGGCGTTCGATACACGTGGTTGAAGGACGGTGTGCTCTTGCCCGGTGCCGTATCGCGGCTCCTCGTCGTCAGGGAGAGCGGCATGTACCGCGTGATCGTGACCGAGACGAGCGCCGGTTGCGCCGACACGTCCGATGCCGTCGCCGTCGTGGCCCATCCCCTCCCGGACGCCGGCATCGACGGTCCCCAGGCGTTCTGCGAAGGGGAGAGCGCAACGCTCACCGCGCGCAACAAGGATGGCCGGTGGCTGTGGTCGACCGGTGCGGCGACACGCAGTATCGTCGTGACGGCGCCGGGGAAGTATGCGCTCACCGTGACGGACAGCTCGGGCTGCCGTGCCTCGTCGGAAGTGACGGTCGCCATGCACCCCGCCCCGAAACTGGTCGTCGCGGGGTCGCGGAGCATGTGCAGGAACGGGCAGACGACGCTGGACGCCGGACCCTCTTTCACGCGTTACCGATGGTCCACCGGCGATACCACGAGGCGCCTGGTGGTCCGCTCCCCCGGCCTCTACTGGGTGAGCGTCTTCGATGCGAACGGGTGCTCTGCGCGGGATACCGTCCTCGTGACGGAGAGCGATGAGATCGCACCGACCATATCGGGCCGCGCCGTGCTATGCCCCGGCGGGTCGCTCCTCCTCGAAGCGGATTCGAACGAAACCTACACGCGCTATATCTGGACGACCGCCGCGGACACGACGGTGTACCTCGCGACCACGCGGCTGTTCACCGTCACTGCGCCGGGGCGCTACCTCCTGCGGGTGACCGACCAGGGGGGGTGTTCGGGCAGTGCGTCCATCGAGGTGGTTCTCGCTTCGTCCCGGCTCGATGTCCGGGCACGGGGGTACGTCTGCCGAGGGTTGCCTCCTGATTCCCTCGAAGCCGCGGAGGGTTTCGTCTCGTATCGTTGGAACACGGGCTCCGATCGCCGTACCCTCGTCGCGGACCGGCCGGGCATATACACCGTTGCAGCGACGGACACGAACGGCTGTGTGTGGGTCGATTCGGTCGTGGTCGTCGAGCGTCTCGTCCAGCCCGTCATGACCGGCTCGCGGACGTTCTGCACGGGCGGATCCACACGCCTGACCGCGTGGTGGCCGTCTGCCGCGGCGTACTTCTGGTCCACGAGCGACAGCGGCAGGGAGACGGTCGTGCGGAAGGAGGGGGAAGTGTGGGTGCGCGTCGTCGACTCGTCCGGCTGCGAGGGGATCGTCACGGACACCGTCCGGGAGACGACGACGCTCACGCTGAGTGTCGCGGGGGCAAGGAACATCTGCCATGGTGCCTCGACCGTCCTCGATGCCGGGCCGGACATGCTCTGGTACAGGTGGACGACCGAGGATACGAACGTGGTCCTTTCCACAATTCGGACTCTCGTCGTCACCGAACCGGGCGTCTACATCGTCCAGGCTGCGGATTCCGGGGGATGCCGGGGTGCCGATACGGTCAGGGTCGCGCGCTTCCCGCCGGTCGCGCTCAGAGTCCGGGGCGACACGGCGTTCTGCACCGGCGGGACAGCGCGTATTTCCGCCACGCCGGGCATGCGGCGCTACCTCTGGTCGACGAATGAGACGTCGGAATCCATCGTCGTCTCGAAAAGCGGCGTCTACGCGGTTACGGTCACGGACACGAACGGCTGTACCGCC
>JARYLZ010000046.1:18415-22439 GCA_029907355.1 Bacteroidota bacterium
ATCCGCGTCGTCGAGTATCCATTGCCGGTGCCGCAGGTCGTGCGGAACGGGGACACGCTCGCGACGGGACCATATGCGGCGTACCAGTGGCGCTTGAACGGCGCCGACATACCGGGCGAGACGGCGCGGACCATGATTCCCCGCGAGAGCGGCAGGTACAGCGTGCAGGTCGTCGACCGAAACGGCTGTGTGGGTGTCTCGCCGGAAATCGAATTCGCCCGAGAGGCAGGGACGGCCGGCGTCGCGCTCCTCTGCGCCGAGTCCGCCGTCTACCCGGTCGGAACCGTCGTCCGCCTGCCCCTGCGGCTCGAGCGGCTGCGTGTGTCTTCCCCGTCTGCGGCGGGCCGGTACACCGCTGCGGTGAGCACGAACCCTGCCGTGGCGTTCCCGCTGTTCGGTACGGAGGCATCGGCGGGGAGCGACCGGAGGGTGTATCGCGTGGGCGGGACGAGGGATGCGTCACTGCAGGCCGGCGTCCTGATGGAGCTTCGCTTCGAGGTCCTCTGGGGCGACACGGCATGCACGCGGGTACGTCTGGAGTCGGTCGAGTGGGACGACGGCACGGTAACGGAAATCCTCGCGTCGGAGTGCGACATCTGCGCCGAGCTCTGCTACGAGGGCGGGGCGCGGCTCTTCCTCCGTGACGGGCGCCTTTCCCTGACCGCACACCCCAACCCGTTCAACGCCTCGACGGTCATCGAGTTCGAGGTGATCGAAGAAGGGACCACCGACCTTTCGGTCTACGACCTCATGGGCCGCCGCGTCGCGAACCTCCTGCACGGCGAGGTGAAGCCGGGCCGTTACCTGCGCCGTTTCGATTCCTCCCCCCTGGCGAGCGGCATGTACGTGTGCGTCCTGCTGACGCCGTCGGGACCCCGAACGGTCCTGCTGGAAATCGTCCAGTGAGGCCGTCGGTGCGTCGGACGATGATATTCCCCTTCGGCCTGCCCGCGCGGCTGGCTGCCGCTTTCACCTTGTTTTTCGCTTGCGAGGCCCAGGTTCTCCTGGCGCAGGGGGACGAGAGCGGTGCCGATTCGTCCCGAGCGACGGGTAACCTCTGGGGCACCGGCGTGTTCGCCGGACTTCAGTGGAACCAGCACCGCGCCGAAATGAGAGGCCTTCCCGGTGTGCCGAGCTGCTGTCCGCGTTACGACGGCGGTTCCGGCATGGGACCCGTGCTCGGCGGATACGTCCTTGCCCCGGTCGGGGAACGGTGGCTCCTCTCTGCGCGCCTCTCGTATGCGGAACACGGGGGGCGCGTGACGGCACGCGAGTCGAAACCCGTCTTCGACGGCGTCCAGACCATCGATGCCCTCGTCGAGCACGAGATCGACTCGCGCATCTCGAGCCTCGGCCTGGAACCCCTCGTGGGTTTCCGCCCATACGGGGAATTCGGCCTCTTCGCCGGTTTTCGAATCGCAGCCGTCGTCCGGGCACGCTTCGACCAGGTCGAGCGGCTGGTCCGTCCCGAAGATTGGGGGACGTTCGAGAACCACCGCAGGACGCGCAACGAGGTGAAGGACGCAGAAGTCCCCGACGCTCTTCCTCTCGCGGCAGCCCTGGTCGCGCTCGCCGAGTACCGCTTCCCCCTCGTGCGCGGCGGGGAATGGTTCCTCGTCCCCGAGATTTCGTACGCTCTCGCCCTCACGCGGGTCGCTTCGGGCGTCCCGTGGTTTTCGGACGGCTTGCGTGCAGCCCTCGGTGTCCGGTATGTCCTGAAGGAGAAACCGGCGCCCCCTCCGCCACCGCCGCCGCCCCCGCCGGAACCGCCCAAACCCCCGCGGCTCGAAGCCTCGCTCGATGCGTACGGGGTCGATCGGGAAGGCCGACTCGTCGAGTCCCCCGTGGTGACCGTCGAGGAGTTCGAGTCGATGCGTGTCTGGCCCCTGCTCCCGTACCTGTTCTTCGAGGAGAATTCTGCCGTGATCCCCGAACGGTACGCACGGCTCGAGGAAAGCGATGCCGCGCGGTTCACGGCCGACGTGCTCCACGAGGGGAGCACGTTCTCCGCATACTACCACGTGCTGAATGTCATCGGCTTGCGGATGAGGGAACACCCGAACGCCGTTCTCCGCATCACGGGGTGCAATTCGGGCGGGGAGAACGGGGGCGAGGCTCTCTCCCGTGCGCGTGCCGACGCTGTTGCGCGTTACCTCAACGCCGTTTGGGGCGTCCCCCGCTCGCACCTCGTCGTCGAAGCGCGCGGACTCCCTGCACGGCCCTCGCGCACGGACGACCCCGACGGCATGGTGGAGAACCGCCGCGTCGAGATCTCCTCCAACGTCCCCGAGGTCCTCGACCCACTCGTCACCCGTTCCGTCGAGCGGCGGCTCTCGACCGACCGCGTCCGCTTCGTCCCCCGTGCGGTTGCCGATGCGGGCGTGCGCGAATGGCGGCTCGACGTCGTGAGAGGAGGGGGCTCCCCCCTGCGGACGTTCTCGGGGACGGGCGTTCCACCGCCCGAGATCGACTGGGAACTGCCGGAAGATGTCGCAGGGACGGCGGGACAGGACACCCTGCTCTGCATCCTCCGCGTCGTCGACGCCTCGGGAAGGAGTGCCGAGAGCCGCCGTGCGATCGGTGTCCGCGAGATCACCATCAAGCGGAAGAAAGAGCTCGCCGTGGAGGACAAGGTGATCAGCCGATTCAACCTCATCCTCTTCGACTACGATTCCCCCGATCTCGGCCCGCGCAACGACCGGGTTGTCGAGCGCTTCATCCGGCCGGAGATCAGTGAGCGGTCGAGAATCGAGGTCGTCGGGTATACGGACCGCATGGGCGAGGCGATGTATAACGAGGCGCTTTCGCGCAAACGGGCGGAGAACACGGCGCGCAGGCTCGGCATCCCCTCCGCATCCGTGCTGGGGAAGGGCGAGAACGACCCGCCGTACGACAACGACCTGCCCGAGGGGCGGTTTTACAATCGGACGGTAGAAATCCTCGTCGAGACCCCGAAGTAAGAGGCAGAGTTTCGCTCTGCGTCTTGCGAGAACAGGCAGCACGGGATGTTTGAGTGATAGAATGCCTCTCGTGCGCCGCTTCCCTTACCAAGAGTGGGCAATAGTGGTAGAATGCGCATGGTGCTGTCACTCACGGATAAGATCACATACCGGTTTTATCCACGGCCCTTACCCACAGGCGTCAGTCTCGGTCCGGTTATGAGGGCCGTGTGGTCATGGACGCATGGTTCAGAGGGCTTTTAAAAATCGGAGCCGTTCCCCTCTGCGCTCGACGAGGCGGAAATCGGAGCAACTTGTCACGACCTTCTCGATCATCGCCTGGTCCAGGTGGTGGTCCCGCACGGAGAGGGTGCCGCCCGGTTTGAGGACGCGGCCGATTACCCCGAGATCCACGGCGGGGTCGGGCAGTTCATGGAGCACGTCGAAGAGCAGAGCGATGTCCACCGACTTGTCCGGGATCCGCCCGAGGTCCTCCCCGGAGATGATCTCGACATGCCCCAGTCCGTGGCGGCGGGCGGCGGCGACTGCTTTTCGAATCGCGAGAGGGTGGATATCCGCGCCGTATATGCGTCCGTTCTTTCCCACGAGGCGGCCTGCGGCGATGGTGAACCCGCCCGCTCCGCACCCGTAGTCGAGGACGGTCATCCCTTCGGAAACCCCTTCCTCGCGCAGGATGCCGATCGGGGGGCGGAGAAGGTCGCGGATGCGGAATTCCATCGACATGAGGAGGAACGAGACCGATCCCTGCCTGCATCCTTCACGCCAATGCTTGCAATGTGGGGGCTTTTCTCGTGTGTTCATGCGGGTGCTCGATTGTTCGGCGATGAATGAAGATACGGGTGCGGATTGGAGTATGATGCAGTGTTGGGATGTATGGCCGTTATGCAGGCCATCCCATGCTTTTCCCACATCCCACGGCGCGCTGTGGAGAAATGGAACAATGCCTCCCGCACTCTCCGTTTCTCCCTGTGATTTCTTATCTCTCCAGCATCACGGAGATCGAAGAGCGCGCAGGTCGAACATGGGCGTTAAAGGCTTGAAATGAAAAGCGGCGATGGTTACAT
>JARYLZ010000047.1 GCA_029907355.1 Bacteroidota bacterium
GTTGTACCCCATTCGGGAGAAACTTTCCCGCAGGCATCGGACAGTGGTTTCATCGCCGCCGAGAAAAAAGTACCGGTAGCGGTTCAGTGGATACTGCCGGAGGATCCGTTGGTAGAGATCCGTCCCGTTGAGCCGAACGCAGCGTATCCCGTGGAGAAACCGGACGGCGAGAGCCGTACCGACGCCGTCGGGGTGGTTGATGGAACAGCCGTTCAGGAAAGCTCTGAGATTCGGGTCCTGGTACGCTTGGAGCAAGATCGAGAAATGCGGTCCCGTGATGGTGAGAGGCTCACCGCTGTCGATCGCCCGACCGATCCGGTCGAGGACATCCTCCATGAGCAGAAGATCCAGGCGGACACCGAAGACAAATACGCTTCCCGTTCCTCCGGCGTACCCGCCTTGTCCCTCCCTTTGCGTGGTGCCGCTTTGCATCGGCGTTTCCGTAACGCAACCGTCTCGAACCGTTCGCACAGCCCGATCGAAAGCCGCAGGCGATCGGGAATCCCGCGGTTATTTCCCTTTTTTCGGGGGGGATTTTTTTGCAGGTGAAGGCTTTTGCTCTGGGGTTTTTCCTGCTGGTGCCTGCTTTGCCGGTTTTTTCTTCGCAGCGGGTTCCGCTTCGCTTTTCTTCGGTTCCGCTTTGCCCGCTTTCTTCACGACCGGTGCGGCCGCCGGCGCTTTCTCCGCCGCGGCTTCCTTCTTCTTTTTCTGCGGGGGGGCTTTTTTTACGCTTTCAGACTCTTTGGCAACAGGCTTTTTCACAGCTGCCTTTTCCTCTTTCGTCTTCTCGGCTTTCTTCGCCTCTTTTTTCTCCGCGATGGGGGTAACGGCCTTCGCGGGTTCCTTCGCCGTCCGCTTCTCGACCTGCTCCGGCAGTGTTTCAACCGCCTCTTCTTCGGGTTCCTGCTCTTCCGTCCCGAACCAGCCGAGAAGGAGGGACATGAGCATAACGCCGTTCTTATCCTCGTCGGGGAGGAATTCCCCGTCGAACTGGCTCTGCGCGTGTTCCCGGGACATCGAACGCCAACCGATCTCGCCCGTATCGTCGAAGGGTGTGACTTGCGGTTCGTACCCCAGTTCCCTGAGCTTGGACGCGACCTTCTCTCGCAGATCGGCATGCTCGTCGAGCCAGTGTTCGAGGAGTTTCCGGGCGAGCTCTTCGGAGATATTCGCCTCCTCGGAGAGCACGGGAACGATCATCACGTTCGGAGCTCGGTTGAGGTGTCGGAATCCTCTTATTTGATGCTTTCCCGTAGCGAGCCTGCACAAACCGTTCTTGTCTTTCTCGAGAGCGGAACGGATGATGGAATAACGGAAATCCCTCTGCTCGATCAGCGAGAAAACGGCATGGGCGGGGTGGGTTCGCAGTTCGGTTTCGTTCGGCGTCATGGCGGCATCGATCAGTGATGGGGTACGTTTCCGATCCAAAATAATGATAGAGGCGCAATTCTGCGAAGAAAGCCGCGTGAACCCGATAAGAAATCTGAGGGCACGGAGTCCCGTCTCCTCGGTGGGTTCGGCGCAGAATCGCAGAGGTACGCGAAGGACTCTTTTCCCCCGCGTGGAAACGCTCGATCATCACCGTGCCGGATTGGGAAATTCATTGCCGGCGAGAACCGGAACGCCTCCGTTCGCCTTTCACCGTCGGGATGGTTCACCTGCGCCTCATCCCGCTTTCTTAGCCGCTCGCGTCCTCTTGTACGCGAAGGAAGAGGCGGCACACTCGCGTTCGATATTCGAGCGATTCTTGATGAATGCAGGGAATTCGCTCCCCGAGAAATCCCCATCGCCGTGTCCACGGGCGCGAGCCGTCACGCGCATCACTTCATGCGGGAAATCGGTCTCTTTCCCCTGCCGATGTCAAGCAGGTGGGATGTGCCGGACACTGTCGCCCCGGTCCGTTGCAGGGGTACAACCCGCTGCGCGAATGATCTCGAGCGCCCGGTGCAGTCCTTCGAGCGGTGGTGTTTCGCGGAGGGTTTTCGGGTAGATCCGGTAATGGACACGGTAGCGGTATGGGGTGAAGTTCGGCATGATGACGTTTGCACCGCAGAGCAACGCGCGGCGTTGCGCGTCGGGGTCGAGCGTCCCAAGCGAAGTGTTCGCGGGGATGTGCACGGTACGCAGAACGATACGGGCAACAGCGATGGTGAGGAGTGAAAGTTCCACGGAACCCGCCGCTGCGTGGGAAAGCGGTGTGTCGGGCGAGGGGATGAAGGGACCGAACGGACACATGTCCGCCGCCAATTCCCTGCATAGGAGAATATCGTCGGCGATGTCGGCGAGGGATTGGCCGGGCAGACCGATCATGTTCCCCGTCCCGACCTGGTAGCCCAGTTCGGCGAGGTCGCGCAAGCAGCGCACCCGCACGTCGAAATCGGTTGACGGGCGGAGTCGTGCGAACAGGGAGCGGTTGGCCGTTTCGTGCTTGAGCAGGTAACGGTCCGCCCCGGCCTCGCGCCACAGACGGTATGTCTCCCTGTCCCGTTCGCCGAGGGAGAGCGTCACGGCGGCATCGGTGCGGGCCTTGATCTCGCGGATGATGTCCGCGATCTCATGGGCATCAGCACGGCGGTCTTCGCCGGACTGGAGAACGATCGTCCGGACTCCCGCATCGGTGATGGTCTTCGCGCAGGCGAGGATTTCCTCCGGCCTCATGAGATACCGCGCAAGGGCTGTGTTTCCCCTTCGTAAACCGCAATAGAGGCAATTGTTCGAACATCGGTTCGAGATCTCGATGATGCCGCGGATGTGGACATGGCCGCCGACCGTCTCGCGCCGAACGGCGTGGGCTCGCGCGAAGAGCGCCGCTTTCTCTTCGTCCGAAGAGGGTGAGAGAAGCGCGATGACATCTTCCCGTTCCGGGAAAGGCGCCTCGAGGAGGGCGAGGTAACGGCTGGTCGGCATCTCAAAGAAAAGGGGAGGTGTTCAGGAAGGCGCTGTTCCGTGAAGTTCTCTCGGGTGGAACAGGGCATCGCGCCGAACGCAGGACTCGGTGCATTTCCCGCATCCGTTCCTGCTTTCCGCTATCCTGCTTACCCTAGCGGTGGACATCGCACGATCCTGTTTCCCCTCGAGGGTGTGCCGTTGTTGCCGGTCGTGAATTGCCGATAAGGCGGTTAGATGTAGACATCCGTTTCGCCCCGCCTGGTGCGCTCTATCATCTCTCGCGTTTTCCTGCCGATGGGTTCCGGCATTCGGGCGATCTCTTCCTCGACGATACGCTCGGCGATGCGCCGCATATCTTCGTCGCCGAAATCCTTCAGGTATTCCTCGAATGTCGCCAGCGCGTTCGGTGTGCAGATGGCTCCGATGTTGGCGGATTTGGCGAGGGACATGAAACGGTCTCCCGTTCGTCCGCTGCGGTAGCACGCCGTGCAGAAACTCGGGATGTATCCGAGGGAGAGCACGTCGCGCACGACTTCTCTCACCGGGCGGTGATCGCCGAGTTGGAACTGCTCGGCGTACTCGTGCGTGTCGCGGTGGTACCCGCCGGGGTCCGTGCGCGAACCGGCGGAGATCTGGGAGATGCCGTAATCGAACAACTCGCGCCGCAGTTCCGGACGTTCCCGCGTGGAAAGGATCATGCCCGTGTATGGGATGGCGAGCCGGAGCACCGCGACGGCCGTCTTGAAATCCTCGTCGGCGAGCGTCCAGGGCGAGTTCGTGGAATCGAGGGGAGCGTTCATGGCAGGTTCGAGCCGCGGGATGGAGATCGTGTGCGGACCGACACCGTCGAAACGCTCTTCGAGGTGGCGCACATGCTCCAACATCGCGAGGATCTCGAAGCGGTAATCGGCGAGCCCGAACAGGACACCGATGCCCACATCGTCGATGCCGGCTTCCATCGCACGGTCCATAACCTCGACGCGCCAGTCGTAGTCGTGTTTGGGGCCGGAGGGATGCACGTGCGCATATGTCTCGCGGTGGTACGTTTCCTGGAAACACTGGTACGTGCCGATTCCGAACGACTTCAACGTCCGGAAGTCCTCCGTGCTCATCGGCGCGGCGTTGATGTTCACGCGGCGGATATTGTTGTTCCCCCGCCGAACGGAGTATACCGTCTCGATGGATTCCCCGATGTAATCGAGGGCCGACTGCGTCGGGTGCTCCCCCGCGACGAGGAGAAGGCGCTTGTGGCCTTGGTCGAGGAGGATCTCCACCTCATGGCGGATCTCGTCTTGCGTCAGTGTCGCACGCACGAGTGCCCGGTTATCCCGCCGGAACGAACAGTACAGACAGTTGTTGACGCAATGGTTCGTCAAATACAACGGGGCGAAGAACACCAACCGGTTTCCGTATATCGCACGTTTCACTTCCCGCGCCGCTGCGTG
Source organism: Bacteroidota bacterium (assembly GCA_029907355.1). GTDB lineage: Bacteria > Bacteroidota > Ignavibacteria > SZUA-365 > SZUA-365 > JARYLZ01. The sequence continues at coordinate 4,335 of JARYLZ010000047.1, forward strand.
CACCTCTTCACGCAAGTCCGCATCCCGGATGGATAGGAGGGCGGCGACGTCGGAAAGGGTCAACCGTTCCCCGGAACGTGCTTTCGCGAGCGCTTCACGCTGGCGCGCCGGCTCCGTATTCGCAGCGTCATCGAGGGTGGAGTGAATTGCTTCCTCGTTTATGAAGCTCATGGCATTCGTCTCGCTGAGCCGACAGGTTTTTCCCCGTATTGCTATAACAAAAACCAGAGTGGGGATGTTCCGGCTCTATGCCTTCGCGGTTTCTCCCGGTGAGATGTCGGGCAGAATGCGCGGGAGCGTGACGAAGAAGGCGGTTCCCGGCCGCCCTTCGCGGGCCAGGCGAGAGGGGGATTCCAGCCGGATGGAACCGTGCATCTGCTGGATGATCTGGCGGACGATGGTCAATCCGAGACCTGTCCCTTCCGTCGTTCGTTTTTTCGAAATCGATGTGCGGAAAAAATCCTCGAAAATCCGGGATTGCTCCTGCTCGGGGATGCCGATGCCGTCATCCGCGACTTCAATAAACACGAAGTCCCCTTTGACTTTGATGTGCACCTCGACGTTCCCCTCGGGATCGGTGTACTTGTGCGCGTTCGAAATCAGGTTGGCGAGTGCCAGCTTGAGCAGTTTGGGGTCCGCCTCGATGTATACATCCTCGGCGGCGTTCGTCCACGTCGTGAAGCGGATGTTCTTGGAGGTGAACATGATGCGCATCTCGTCGTAGATCTCGTGGATGATTTCCGTCAGGTTCACCTTCTCGGTCGTGAGTCCCCCCGAAAGCCTGACCTGTGAAAGCTCGAGGATGTCATTGATGAGCTTGATGGCGCCGGCCAGCCGGTGTTTGGATCGCTCGAGGGGCCGTTCGATTTCCGGTTTGAGGGGGCCGAAAGTCTTGTCGAGAATGAGTGTGAGGTAGGTGATGGCGGCCGCGATCGGCGTCTTCAAGTCGTGGACGACCGACATGACGTACCGCGACTTGGCCTTCTCCGCATCCTCGAGGTCCTTGTAGGCTTGTGTGAGGGCGCGTTCCCGCTGGTAGAGTTCCTTCGAGATCGAGTTCGCGAGGTAGTTGCTCATATAGAGCGCGAACACCATCACGACGAAGGAGAGAACCAGGTAGTTCGGGTGAGAAGACAACAGGTGGGGAAAATCCCCGATGGTGTAGTGGGGGATGATCCCCCGGAATTCCATGAATGTCCCCGTACCCATGACGGCGACGGCGATCGTGATGATGGTCGAGACGATGGCGCGGGGAAGAATCAGACTCCCGATGATGACGTGGAAGATCAGGAGGACGAAGAACGGCGACTCGATCCCTCCGCTCAAGTAGAGGAAGACCAAGAGGGCGACAATGTCGAGGGAAATCTGGATGAGCGCGAAATGCAGACCGTGGAAACGAGCGTGCGTCGTCGGAATGGTTTGGAGGAGGCGATGAAGGACGAGATTGTACGCCAGGATGGCCGCTGCGATCATCAAGATCGGGACGGTTTCCACCCGGAGATGGAGAGCGAGCGGTGCGCCTGCGGCAAAACCAGCGAGCATCGCCGCCGCCCCGTAACGGAGGTACACGAGCCAGCGGTTCCGCCGCTTGAGCGAGATCCAGAACTCGTCGAACATGATCCACTGCGGAGTGAGGACGAACGGCTTCGCGCGCATGGGGCACTCGCAGGGAGAATGGGGCTACCGGGAGGTGACCGTCACAGGAGGACGAAAAAGGGACGGCGTATGCCGCCGTCGCGGCACACGCCGTTGCCTCGAATCGTCATGCGATGTATTTCCCGCGTTTCGTGTAGTGCGTATGCAGGAGCTTGTGCGAGAGATGTCCGCACGGGCCGTCCGTCAGGAAACGTTCGTAGAGGTACTGGACGTGCGGGTTCTCGTGCGATTTCCGGATCGGAAGTGAAGCGTCTTCCGCGTAGATGGCTTCGGCGCGTTTGGCGCGGATTTCCTGCGAGGTCGGGATCGGCTGTCCGCCGCCGCCGAGGCACCCGCCGGGGCAGGCCATGATCTCGATGAAGTGGATGTCGTCGAGCTCGCCCCGCACGAGGGCATCCATGACGGTCTTCGCGTTCGCCGTGCCGTGCGCGATCATGAAGCGCAATTCGACGCCTTCGAGGAAGGACCATTCCGGTTTGACTTTCTCCAGCTTGACGGAAGCCTGGCGCACGCCCTCGAAACCGCGGCAGGGCGTAATATCGAGGTTCTTGAAAGGTACCTCGCGTCCGGTTACGATTTCGTAAGCGGTCCGCAAAGCGGCTTCCATGACGCCCCCCGTTGCACCGAAAATCAGCCCTGCACCGGATGCCTCCCCGAACGGTTCGTCGAAATTGCTCGGCGCCATTTCCGGCAGGTGGATACCCGTCTCGCGGATCATCTGGGCGAGTTCGCGTGTCGTCAGGCCGTAGTCGACGTCCTTGAAACCGGAATCGTTCATTTCGGGGCGGTTGCATTCGAATTTCTTCGCCGAGCACGGCATGAGGGCGACCGTCACGATGTCCTTCGGGTCGATCCCGCTCTCCTGCGCATAGAAGGTCTTGATGACCGCGCCGAACATCTGCTGGGGCGATTTCGCCGTCGAGAGATGGTCGAGGTAATCCGGGTAGAAATGCTCGATGTACTTCACCCATCCCGGCGAGCAGGAGGTGAACTGCGGGAGCTTCACGGTCGGGTCGCCGTCGACGAGTTTCTTCTTCAGACGGAGGAGCAGTTCCGTTCCCTCCTCCATGATGGTCAGGTCGGCGCTGAAGTTCGTGTCGAACACTTTGTCGAAGCCGATCAGGCGGAGCGCGGTGTTCAGTTCGCGCGTCATCGAACGGCCGGGCGGGAGACCGAATTCTTCTCCGATCGCGGCTCGCGGCGAGGGTGCCGTTTGGATCACGACATGCTTGGTCGGGTCTTCGATGGCGCGCCAGATCTCGTCGGAGGGGTCGTTGGCCTTGAGCGCGGCCGTGGGGCACCGGTTGATGCACTGCCCGCAGTTGATACAGATCACTTCCGCGATCGGTTTGTCCATGAACGTGGTGATCTTCGTGCGGTCCCCCCGGTTGACGGCTTCGAGCACACCCACCTCCTGCAGGTCGATGCACGTACGGACACATCGCCTGCAGAGGATGCACTTGTCCATGTCGCGGACGAGGGAATAGCTCGAGCGGTCGATCTCGTAACGGCGCTCCGTCCGGTGTCCGAAACGGTAACTGTCTACGCCGTATTCCTTTGCGAGGGACTGCAGTTCGCAGTTGCCGTTGCGGTGGCAGGAATAACATTCGCCGACATGGTCGCTGATGAGCAGATCGACGATGTGCCGGCGCGCCTTTCGGACTTTCTCCGAGGCGGTGAGGATCTTGATGGGGTTCGTGATGGGGAACGTGCATGCTGCCTGCAGGGTGCGCATCCCCTCGATTTCCACGACACAGACGCGGCACAGGCCCGCGAGGCAGAGATCCTTGTGGTAACAGAGTGTCGGGATGTGGATGCCCATCTCACGGCAGACTTCGAGAATCGTCGCTCCGAAGGGTGCTTTGTACGGCTTCCCGTTGATCTCGACGTGGACCTGGGAACCGATTTCGCCCTGCGGAACGGGCCTGACGGTATGCGGCTGGTTGCTGACCGGTGTGCGGTGCGGGTCTGTTGGGCATGTATGCATGGCGGTGTCCGTCTATCGTTGCGAGAAAATTTCGTCCTGGAAATGCGTGAGAATGGAAATGAACGGGTTCGGGCTCGACTGCCCGAGACCGCATTTCGACGCGATCTGCATCGACGCACCGAGATCGAAGAGTTCCTGCAGGTAGTTCATCGAACACTCCCCGCGCCCGATCTTCTCGACGCCGTCGAGCAGAACGGGGTTTCCGAGCCGGCACGGCGTGCACTGGCCGCAGGATTCCTCCACGAAAAACTCCATGAAATTCTTCAGCACGTGCAGCATGTCGCGGTGCTCGCCGAACACGATCACCGAACCGCCCGTCGCGACATCCTCGAACGCGATGCTCCGGTGGAAATCCGCACGGGGTACGCAGATCCCGGAGGCCCCGCCGATCTGCACCGCTTTCGCGTTCTCGCCCCCGACGAGCTTGAGCAGTTCCTTCACCGTCGTCCCGAAGGGGATTTCGTAAACCCCCGGGCGCTCGCAGTCGCCCGACACGGATACGAGCTTGGTGCCGCGTGATTTGTCGGTCCCGTACTGCTTGTACCACTCCACGCCCTGCGCCATGATGACGGAGACGTTCGCGAACGTCTCGACGTTGTTCACGATGGTCGGGCAGCCGAGATACCCTGTGTTCACCGGGAAGGGCGGCCGGTTGCGCGCCTCTCCGCGATGCCCCTCGAGGGACTCGATGAGCGCGGTTTCCTCTCCGCAGACGTATGCGCCTGACCCCAGACGGATCGTGATGTCGAACGAAAAGTCCGAGCCGAGGATCCGCTCGCCGAGACGGTTCTCGGACCGCATGCGGCGGAGTGCGTCTTCGAGCTTGGCGAGCATGTAGCGGTACTCGCCGCGCAGGTACAAGATCCCGTGCGTCGCGCCGATCGCGTAACCGGCGATGACCATTCCCTCGAACACGAGATCCGTGTACTCGTCGAGGAGGACGCGATCCTTGAACGTCCCGGGTTCGCCTTCATCGGCGTTGCACACGACGTACTTCCGGTCCGCGATGGCGGCCGCCGCGAGCATCCACTTCGTGCCTGTCGGGAAACCGGCGCCGCCGCGCCCGCGCAGACCGGATTCCCGGATTTCCATGACGATGTCCTGCCGCGTTTTCTTCAACGCGTTCGCCAGACCGTTCGATGACCCCTTTGTATCGAAGAGGACGATTCCTTTCCGTGATGGCATGCCCGCCTCCTATTTGTATTGCTTGAGAATCTCGATGGCCCGCCGCGGCGTCAGCTTCGTGTAGACGTCGTCGTTGACCAGCATGGCGGGACCCTGGTCGCACATTCCCATGCAGTTCGTGAACTCCAGCGTGAATCGGTGGTCCTTCGTCGTCTCGCCGAATGGTATGCCGATCTCGCGCTCGATGGCACGCTGAACGGCGTCTTTGCCCGCCATGTCGCAGCAAATCGTGCGGCACAGGCGGATGACGTTCCGTCCCTTCGGGACGTAGCTGAGGAACGAGTAGAACGAAATGACGCTGTATACCTCCACGGGGTGGATGTCCAGCATTCGGGCGACTTCCTGTTGTGCGAAATCGGAAATGTACCCATGCCGGATTTGAAGCTGTTGGAGGATGGGAAGCAACGCCTCGCGCGTGTTCCCGTATTCTTCCACCAGCCCCTCGATTTCGGTCGTGAGGGCTTCCTTTTCAATGACCAGCATGAGATCCTCCTTTCGCCTGGGCGAGATGGAATTTGATGCGGTCCAGAAGAACGGCGGGGGGAACGGGCTTTTCGAGGAATTCCTCGATCGGGACGAGCTCGCTTGCTCCGAAATTGAACCCGATCGCCTTCGACACCGATGTCAGCATGATGATCGGGACGGTGACCCCGGACCGGCGGAACTTGTTCGCCAGGTAGAACCCGTCGTCCGGTTCCTGCATCATGACGTCCAGAACGATGATATCCGGGGATTCGCGGTTGACCAATTCAACGGCATCGTCGACGGTACCCGCAGATACGACGGTGAACCCGTTCGATTCGAGGAGAATCGAGTTCGCCTCCACGATGTCGGGATCATCGTCGATGATTGCGACCTTTGGCATAAACTCTCCGAGTTGGATTTTGGGATGCGGTATATCGAGGTAGGGAATTCTTTATACGCAATGCGGAGACGATTCCTTTTAACGCCACCCTATTCGATAAATTAGTCACAATATGGAAGTATTCCAAATATGGCTTTGCGAAACGAGCTGCATCGTTTTTCGCACAAGAAGAGGAAAATCAGGAAAGATTCATGTGGGGTAGTGAAGTAATTCACAAATCGCCTGTTTTTAAACACCGTTCATCATGAAGGTGTTTTCTCCAAGACCAGGCACCACGGTGAGCAATCTGCCGAATTTCGATTTTGATGTCGAGGTTTTGATATCGAGGTATGGATAGAGAAATTGAGCGCCGGTTCGCATCATCCTTTTCCCCTGGAGTTTCCTTTCCCGCGCGTCGCGCTTGCGGGGGACCCGGTTCCATGATCGGAGCGGGAAAAACATAAGAAGATATTTCATACGATCGTCATGTCATTCTCGAAAAATACTGGGTTCCTTGCCGCCGTTTATCTTCTTTCCGCTGTCGTTTGTGCGCAAGTTCCCCCACTGAACGCTCTGGGTTATGAAGCGTCCCTTGTATTCTCCCTTCTCTGCGCTGCGGCAGGGGGACCTTACGTCATTACCATAGCGCGCGGGGTCGAATCGCTGTCGGGCAAAGAGAGAACGTCCGGCGTGGTCCGTGCGGTCGTTCGCGCAACGATCGGCCTTTGGGCTGCGCTCCTCGTCCCTTTCGCCGTCCTTGTCGTCCGTGCCGCGCTCTTTCCCCAGTGTTCCCTCTTTCGCGGATCGGCGGTGTTCTTCCTCCTCCCCGTCATGACGGCTCCTTTCGTAGCGGCGCTCGCGATATTTTCCTCGACGCTCTTTCGAGGTGCAGGGGCTTTCATCGCCTATTTCACGGCTGTCGTGATCTTCCTTTTCCACCCTGTCTTTCTCATCGTCCGCAATCCACAGCTCTTCGCGTACAATCATCTTTTCGGGTGGTTCGCCGGTTTCTCCTGGGACGAATCCGGGCCGCCTTTGAGAACGCTTGCCCTCTATCGCATCTCAACGCTGGCGTATGCGGGTTTCTTCGTGTGCATCTCCCGTATGATCGTACCGGCCGGCCGCTCCGTTGTTCGGCGGGGCAGGTCGAGGGTTCCGCACGCTGTGTGTCTCGCCGTCGCTCTTCTCTTCATTGCGGCTGCGGAATGGTTCGGCGGGGAATTGGGTTTCTCCACGACCCGCTCGTACGCGCGGTCGGTTCTGGGTTCGGTCTACCGGACGATTCATTTCGAGATCGTGTACGACGGCACGGTCGTTTCGCCTGCGGAGATCGAGGCGATGGCGTGGGAACACGAGTTTCGACTCGCCCAAGTAACCGGTGAACTCGGCGTCCAGGTCCCGGGCATTATCACATCGTGGCTGTACCCCGACCATGCACTCAAACGGCGGCTTCTCGGCACCGAAACGACGCAGATCGCCCGCCCATGGGCGCGGGAAATCCACCTCTCCTGCGATTCGTGGAAACATGCTTTGAAACATGAACTGGTCCATGTCGTTGCGGCGGGATTCGGTCCCGCCCCGTTCCGGGCGCCGGTTCTGCGTTACTACGGTATGACCGAGGGACTCGCCATGGCGGTGGAGCGGTATGAAGGGGAGAACTCGCTTCACGAGATCGCCGCGGGCATGCTCCGTAAGGGCCTGCTCCCGCCGATCGGCGCGTTCATGAAAACGAGCGGTTTTCTCTCCGGTTCGCCCTCCGCGATGTACATGGCGAGCGGGTCGTTCTGCCGCTGGTTCCTGGACACCCTGGGTCTCGACGCGTTCAAGAGAGCCTATCGCGCAGACGATATCGAATCCGTGACGGGAATGAGCCTGGAAGAGCTCGAGCGCCGGTGGCACGATTTCCTCCGCCGTGACCCGGGGGGAGAACCGGCTGATGCGATAGTCCGCCGTCTCTTCGCGCGCCGGTCTGTCCTTGCGAGAGTCTGCGCCCGAGACGTGACGGAAAGGAACCGCGCCGCCGCGACAGCACTCGCACAGGGTGCGTATGGGAAAGCCGCCAGGTTTTTCCGGCAGTCGGACAGGGTCTCGCCGAATCCCATGGCGGCCTTCGGGTACGCGGAGGCCTTGTACCGCATGGGAGATTACGGAGCCGTCCGTCGATACTGTTCGGAAATGCTCTCGGATACCGCCAGATCAGCCGCCCTTTTCTCCCTCCTCGTTCTCGAAGGGGATGCCGCATTTCGCGGTGGCGATTCGGCGCATGCCGACTCGTGTTACAGCCGCGTGATCGAGATCCGCTATGGAGGCATAACGGAAGGGGAAGCCCGCCGCCGTCTCGACGCGCTGCGGTCGCCTCGCGTCCGGGAATTCCTGTTCCATGTATTCGACCGCCGCCGTGCAATGGGGAACCGCGATTCCCTGCGCCGGGCGGATCTCGCCGACCTCATCGCCGCCTTCAGGGCCGACTCCGGCAATAGCACGGTACGATTCCTCCTGGGATCGTTGTGGGGAACGAGTTCGCCTGCACGAGCGGCTGAGATCCTCGCGGGGGCGATCCCCCTGCGGATGAACTCCGCGGCGTGTTACCTTCTCGCCGCGGAAATCTTGTACCGGGCAGGAGAAATCGAGAATGCGGAGCGGTTGTGGGGGCTCGCCCTCCGCTTCGCCGAGCGTCGGGCGGAGAAATGGGAAGCCGAAGACGGGCTGAACCGCTGCGTATGGAGGCGCTCGCACGAGGCAGCGCGGCCATGACGCTGTATCCCCTCCGCACCCTCAGCGGCTGAAGGATTTCACGGTGAGGGTGTCCCGATACGGCGTCAAGCAAGCGACCGCCGCGTAGGATTTCCCGTCGGGTGAAAGGCTCGGCATGATGTGCTGAGGGGCGAGCCGTAGGAGCGGCTGTCCGTCTCGCAGAGCAAGCCAGGTATCGCCCGTTCGGGTTTCGAAGACCATGAACGAGGTGAGCGGGTTGATATCGAAACCGCGTATTACGCCTTTCACGAGGAACGTCATCGTCTGCGAACCGGGGTTCAGCATGACGATCCCGCTGTCGTCGACAGCATAGAGGGAAACGTGGCCCGAGACGTCACTGAACTTGTGCAGACGAAGGAGCCAGGGTGTCGCATCCCGCAGGGGGACAAGGGAGAATCGTGCTCTTTCCGTGCCATCGAGTCGGTACTCCGAAACGGTTCCATCGTCGAACCGTACGGCATATGTCGTGTCCGATGTTCGGAGAACGTCCGTTACACCGGTTTCCGCTGATGTATCCTTCAAGAGCATGACCGACGAGGGATGCCACGGCTCACTGGTATAGGAAGCGGTTCCGATTTTCAAGCGCCCGTTATCGTTCCCCGCCCAGAGAAACGAAGATCCGGTGTTCGAGAAGCACGCACATGTCGGTTTCACCGGTAGAGTCGGCTTGGTGAGAAGACCTTTCCTCTTTCCGTCCCGGTCGAAAAATAAGAGCCCGTCTTTCGTGATGGCGGCGATGACTCGGGGCGAGTCGGGAAGTATCCAGAAACGGTCGAGATGGGAAAACCCCTCGACATGGAATGCGTGCGGTTCCCTCCTCGCAGAGAGATCGAGGATGTAGAAGTTCGGCGATCCCGGGGGAGCACCGTTCCGTGGATCGGTCGAGGCGAACCGTTCGTATCCTGCCGCCACCAACATCCCGTCCGGGGACCAGGAAGGGTTATGAAAATGCTCGATGTCGGCCGTTTCGGGTTCCGTGCTGCACCCGGAGAGGACGAGGACGAGGAGAAAGGAAGGAAAGAGAGAAAATGCGGGCGGAAATCGGGTCATGCCGGTATGGGAACGGGGACGGTACTGCGAAGGTAAGACAAACGGTGATGGCGAAACCTGACATTGCGGGTATGGTGTGTGAAAGGTACGGGAATAGCGTGAGAGGAAAAATGTCCGCTGAGGATTCTCCGGGCATGAGCCGTCGATCGGGAACGGATTCTCCCTCGCGTTGTTTCGTCGAAGGGGCGATGCCATAAGCGTTCTCTCGCTCTCCGACCATATAGTGTTTGCCGTGTGACATATCCCGAAGAATCGCTTCGTTTCCCCCTCACAGGGGCCGCGGGTGGCGGAAGGGGGCATCATCGCGCAAACCGCTGAAAACCCCGCCCTCTCCATCCCCGCTCGATGTCCGTTTTCGTGGATCCATTCGTTCATGATGCAATTGTTTCGAACACCATGTTTTGAATGCCCCGTGCGGGTTGTGGGAATGAACCGCTGAAGAGACCCCTGTAGAAAGCGGACAGGGTAATATTGGTTGGGACCGTTCAGGAAATCCAGACAATGTGATCGATGGGGAAAAAGTCCCGTCTTTTCTCTTTGGGGGTCTATCGCCTGCACGTGCCCGAGGAAGCGGGTGGAGGCTTGCCGTCTGAAAGCGTTTCCTCATCGGGGACTGCATACCCGGTGTTTTCAGAAAACGCCGGGGCGGAATGAAGGTGCCGTGAGGAAGACGGAATAGGACGCAGGGAAACGAGCTGCGCTTGCCCGTGCCGTTCCCTCGTCGGGAAAGAAGCCGAAGACTGTCGACCCGCTTCCGCTCATCAGCGCGAAGGCCGCACCGCTTTCGTAAAGGGATTCTTTCGCACAGCGTGTTTCAGGGTGTGCAGCGAAGACGATGGGTTCGAGATCGTTGCGGAGCCTTTCCGCCAACACTGCGGGGTTGCCGATGCATTCGATGAGCAGGTTCCGGAGGTCGTATGCGGGACGGTTCGGGTCGAAAAGATAACGACCGTAAGCCCATGCGGTTGAAACAGGGACCCCGGGGTATACGATGAGCACCCAATAGGGGATCTCGAGAGGGAAATACGTCAGGATTTCGCCTCGTCCACGCGCGTGGGCCGTGCCGGGATGGAGGAAATACGGGACGTCCGAACCGAGGGAAAGGGCGAGGGCATGCAGGTCGTCTTCCGAGACGCGGATGCCGAGCAGTCGGGGAAGCGCCCGGAGCAGGGCTGCAGCGTCCGAACTTCCGCCTCCCAATCCCGCTCCGGCAGGGATGACCTTGTGGATGTGAATGTCGAGCCCGCCGGTGTAACCGGTCAGTGCGAAGAAGGCTTCGGCCGCTTGGACGCAGAGATTGCGCCGATCGGTCGGAACGGAAGGTGCGTCCGTGGTACATCGGATGCCGCGCTCCGTTTTCCGGAGGAGAAGTTCGTCCGCGATGTCCACACGATGGAAGACGGTTTCGATTTCGTGGAAGCCGTCCTCCCGGCGGCGGTAAACCTGCAATCCGAGATTGATCTTCGCGTGCGCGGCGACGATCATCGCGGGGAGTTCTCGATCATGGCGAGAATACGCTCGGCTACGTCGAGCGCGCGTTCCGCGGCGCGCCCGTCCACGAGCGGCCGTCTTCCCGTCCGGACTGCCTCGATGAAGAGCATCAGCTCGTGCCGCAGAGGGTTGTGCCCTTCAGGTGCGGGGGGGTGTTCGTAGACGATGCGTCGGGGAATCGAGGCTTGGTCCAGTCGGCCGAGCAGGGTGGTGGGGGATGCTCCCCCCTCAGGCTCGTCCGTGATGCGGAACACTTCGGCAGTCCCGGCGAGGAAATCGAGCGAGATGTACGCGTTCTGCTGGAAGAGGCGCATTTTCCGCATACGGCTCTGCGAAATTCTGCTCGCGGTGATGTTGGCGACACAGCCGTTCGCGAATTTCAGGCGCGCGTTGGCGATATCGGCCGTGTCCGAAACGACGGCCACGCCGTTCGCGTCCACCGAAACCACGGGGCTCTCGACGAGGGAGAGGATGATATCGATGTCGTGAATCATGAGGTCGAGGACCACGGGGACGTCGGTGCCGCGCGGATTGAACGGTGCGAGGCGGTGCGACTCGACGAAGAGGGGGTCGAGGCGGTAGGCGTCGAGAGCGACGAGCGCGGGGTTGAAACGCTCGATATGCCCGACCTGAATGAGAACGTCGTGCCGTTCTGCGAGGGCGTTCAATGCGCGCGCCTGTTCGAGCGTTTCGGTAATCGGTTTCTCGATGAAGACGTGTTTCCCGCGTTCGACGGCTTCGCATGCGATGGCGAAATGGGTCGATGTAGGGGTGGCGATGGAAACCGCGTCCACGGCGTCGAGGAGGCTCTCGAGGGTCGGCGCCGCCGTGGTGTGATACAGCGCCGCGGTTTCTGCACGGCGCGAGGGGTCGGTGTCGTATACCTGGGCCAGGAGCGCCCCTTCCATCTGGGCGAGCATTTTCGCGTGGAGGGAACCGAGGTGCCCGAGACCGATGACACCGATGCGGAGAGGGGGCGGTATGGGCGCGGTCATCGCGGTTCAGGCGGCTTTGATGATGCCGCGTGTGCTCTGGGCGATGAAATCGAGAACGTTCTGGACCTCCGGGATCAGCGGGATGTTCCGGCGAACGTACTCGACGCCCTGCGAAACGTTCATCCCCGAGTAGTAGATGGCGCGGTAGGTAGCGTGCAACGCCTCGATGGTTTCTCGTGGGAAGCCCCGCCTCCGCAGGCCGACGGAATTGAGCCCCTCGAAGCGCGCCGGCACATTGCCTGCGAGGCAGTACGGGGGGACGTCCTTGACGATGCGGATGCCGCCCGCGATCATGGCGTGCATCCCGATATGCGTGAACTGGTGGATAGCCGTCGAACCGCCGACGATGGCATACTCCCCGATCAGCGTGTGCCCCCCCATCTGAACGGCGTTCGCGATGATGACGTGATCGCCGAGCATGCAGTCATGGGCGACGTGGGCGTACGCCATGAGGAAACAGTTCTTTCCGATGACGCTCTTGAGGGAATGGCTCGTCCCGCGGTTCAGGGTGCAGTACTCGCGTACCATCGTGCCGTCGCCGATGAACAACTCGGTCTTCTCGCCGCGGTACTTCAAATCCTGTGGGGGCGTCGACACCACCGTCCCCTGGTGGATGACGACGTTGCTCCCGATGCGCGCACCATCATCGATGAGGCAGTGCGGGCCGATCGAGGAACCAGGCCCGATGTCGACGTCGTCCCGGACGATGGCGAAGGGTCCGATGGTGGCGTCCTCTGCGATGCGTGCTTTGGGGGAGACGATGGCGGTGGGGTGAATGTGCGCCATGAACGTGCTTCTCGGTCGGGGAAGGGGGGCGGTGGGGAAATCGTCAAGTCGGGGCGTTCTCTCGGTCGACGATGACGGCGCCGATATCGGCTTCCGCCGCCAATTGGCCTTCTACGAACGCTTTCCCGTGGATGACGATGAGATTCCGGCGTTTCATTTTCTGTTCGATCTCGATGACGAGCTGGTCGCCGGGGACGACGGGCTTGCGGAACTTCGCGTTGTCGATGCTCGAGAAGAGCGCGAGCTTTTTTTTCGGGTCCTCCACGCTGTTCAGCATGAGAATGCCGCCGCATTGCGCCATCGCCTCGATGATGAGCACACCGGGCATGACGGCCCGGCCCGGAAAGTGCCCCTGGAAGAACGGTTCGTTGATCGTGACGTTCTTGATGCCGACGATTTTCCTGTCCAGCTCGATCGACACGATCCGGTCCACGAGCAGGAAAGGGTACCGGTGGGGCAGGATGTCGTTGATGGCGCGGATGTCGAACACGGCGCCGTCGCCTTTCTGCACCTGGTATTTCTTGATGAGCCGCTTCTCCAGGTACAGTTTCCGGATCATCCGTGCGAACTCGACGTTGCTCGAATGCCCCGGCCGCGCGGCGAGGATCTGAGCCTTGAGCGGTGCGCCGACGAGGGTGAGGTCGCCGAGCAGGTCGAGGAGCTTATGCCGCGCGGGTTCGTTTCGGTAACGGAGCGTGATATCGTTGAGGAAACCGTGGTCGTTGAGGTGTATCGTTTCGTCGAGATCGAGTTTCTTCTGCAGGGCGACGAGTTCATCCGGCTTCAGTTCGCGGTCGACGATCACGACGGCGCTGTCGAGCGACCCCCCCTTGATGAGCCCCGCATCGAAAAGGGCTTCCACCTCGGTCAGGAAACAGAATGTCCGGGCCGGCGCGAAATGCTCGACGAATTCGCTCTCGAGGTCGAACAGTCCGGTGTGCTGGCTCCCCAGGGCCGGGTTCTTGTAATCGACCATCACCGTGATCCGAAAACCGTCGAGGGGTAAGGCGACGATATCGATCTCTTTCTCCGGGTTGGAATACTGGATGGTCCGGTCGACGACGAGGTAATCCTTCGGGGCTTCTTGTTTCCGGATCCCTGCGCGCTGGAGGGCTTGTACGTACGGCATGGCACTCCCGTCGCCGAGGGGCGGTTCGACTCCGTCCACCTCGATGATGAGATTATCGATTTGGAGTCCCGCCACGGCCGCGAGCACGTGCTCGACCGTAAAGACCTTGATATCCCCGTGCCCGAGAGTCGTCCCGCGCGACACGTCGACGACGTATTCCACGAGAGCCGGGATTTCGGGGTTGCCCCCGAGATCGGTTCGGACGAAACGTATCCCGTAGTTCTCCGGCGCCGGGCGGAATGTCAGCGTCGTCGTCGCTCCGGTATGCAGGCCGATCCCGGAGTAGGAAACGGGTTCTTCGATGGTGCATTGGGAAACGAGCATGATAAACCGTCGTTCGCGAATGATGTATCGTTTCAAACTAAGAAAGAAAACCTCTGAAATCCAACGCGTTATTGGGATACGGCGAAAGCAGACGCATCTTGGATGCGGTCGCGAGATGATCTGAGGGGTTATTCTTGGAATCCGCCGTCCAAAACGTTGCGGCAATCGCTGTTCCACGGTGAATGTGACGGCAGGGGATTCTACGCTGAGTCCGGGGTACTGTCTGTGGAAGAGGAATCTGCGACCGGCTCGTTCTTTTACTGAAGAGGTAAACTGCTCGATGGACAGGACATTCTCAGGTCCTGTCCTTCATTCCCACCGACGAGGTTCTGTTACTCGTTCGGTCAATATGAATCCATTGCGATATCGGTAATGGAGAAAATGTCTATCAGGAGGAAATGAAAACTCATTAGTGGAAGCCCTGCGTATTCCTTGCGTTTTAATGCGTGGAACACTGCAAGGGGTATCGTCCGGGGTGCTGACCATAGGGAAGGAGGGTTCAAGCAGGGGGTGGATGGATATCACACGATATAAAGGCTTAACTCTTCTGATGGATCTGGAGCCGTGGCGTGCAAGATAGAAACGGCTGGACTATTGAAATCCCTAATAAGAGGGAATGAAATCCCTAATAAGAGGGAAAGAAACACGGAGAAAATCAGCTCGGCTATCCTGTCCGACCATACAGTCGTTCGAATAACCCATAGGATTATGTCAGTTTGGGGGTACGGTTCTATAAAAGGATATTCTTGATAACGATATCAAAGATTTCCAACATACAATGCTATAAATCGTAGGAAGCATTCTCTCATCAAAATGATTTATTCTAGATAATACTTTTTACTTCACGGGGAACAGGCGGATGTTGAAATCCTCGCTGGCGGGACCGGAACGGATGCGGATCACAGCATCCATCCCATCGCGGGGGATCTTCGCCTTCGGGTTCAAGAAAAACCGAACCCTGACACCGTTCTCGAACGGCGGCGTTGCAGGTTCGTTGTATTTCTCGACATCCCGGTCACGCGCTAGGAGGTCGTTGCCGTTCCTATCCTCGACCGTGACGAAAATCTCGTTGAACGGGACGTTCTTGATATTCTCCTTCCTCCCGCAGTTCCCGCAGCGGTCGGTATAGAATTCGAAGGGAGTGTTGATCGGATATTCCCCCCCTTCCTCGAACGAGTATGGAATGATATTCGTCGGGGGCGCGACGATCGTGTACTCGAAACGGGAGGGAATAAGTTCCTTTTTCGTCGAGTCCGTATAGAGCAGGTACTCGCGCCCCCGGTACATTGCGCTGATCACCATGGTGCGAGGAAAAATTTCTTTCTCCACTGTGTCTTCGCGTGTATTCTGATGTAAGCGTCTTCGAGGATATATTTCTTCATCATACGTATTTGATAGAGGAATCGGTGGTATTGTCAGTTTTATTGTAGGACCGGTGCCCGATTCCTTCTCCTGCCCGTCGAAGGAGAGCTTCCAGGAGTACGCGCCGAGGTTCTCGAGACCGGCGACGTTGATATTCATCTCGAACGTCTCGCCGGCATAGGCAGCACGCGGCTTCCTCTTGGCGAGAATGGGTTCCTTCACATCCACTTGAAACGTGATCGGTTTTGCAGTGTCGAGTGTTCCTCCACCTCGCTTTGCATTTCCGAAGACAGTCACCTGTTTTACCCCGGGTTCCGTGAACATGCCGGACCACGCGATTTTTGCAATGGCCATATTTTCATTTCGCCAGGGATTCCGCTCGTCAAGGGGCCCCAGGACAATACCACCACCGACACAGTCGAGTTTATCGACTTTATCCAAAGTCGTTCCCCTGACTTTGATTTCATGATATGTCTGGTATCCGACTGCCGTCACAACATCGTCGGCTTGGAGTTGAAATTGGTCGATGACCAGACATTTCGTTGTGCATCCGCTCAATACAGCGGAAAACATGACGACTGCGAGAAGATTTCTTCTATCCATTGTTGTATCTTGTAAAGAGTAATGGTACAGTGACAGAAATGTTCTCTATCTCACGAGGTAGGAATGTTATATATTCCCAATAAGTCCATGGTGAATTTTATGCAAATAATTTCGCTTTCACTCCGCATCGATGATATGCTTTAATACCGTCGATATGCGTCGTTACACAGAACGCCCCGAGAAAGGCATGACGTGATGTTTGAAATTCATCGAAAAGATAGAATCAAATCTAATGAATTGCAATTCCTCGAGTTTAAAGAAATGTTTTCAAGCTGCGCATACAGAATTACGGAACACAACAGGGCTAAAACGCCTTACAAAACAATTCGGCATTCTTCAAACGAGAGAAAAAGCCTTCTACCTTGATTCGCACCCGTACTGCTGAGTAGGAAAAGTTGAAGAGCGAAAAATCCCGAAACGGTTATCGTGGCTCTGTTGGCGAGGGGGAGTGAGCGCCCGAATCATGCCTGGCGAAAGAGAAATCCGAAAGGTATTTTCACTTTTTAAAGAATATCTTTTTTCACCTCGAATATCGAAGATGCAGGAAAGAGGAAAATCAGATACACACGTTGCAGGGCAACGAAAACCGCCGACGGGAAGAACGTTGAGCGAGGATACCGCCTCCATCGAAACCGAGACCTCGGCTCCTCCGTCCACCGTCGATCTCGAAGACCCGTCGTTGTACTTCAACCGCGAGTTGAGCTGGCTCGCGTTCAACCGGCGCGTCCTCAACGAAGCGCTCGACCCCGAGGTCCCGCTCCTGGAGCGCTTGAAATTCCTCGCGATCGTCTCGTCCAACCTCGACGAGTTCTTCATGATCCGCGTGGCGGGCCTCAAGGACCAGATCGATCTCGGCGTTCCCGACGTACCTCCGGACGGGCTCACGCCCGAGGAAGCGCTCGACCGGATCAAGGAGGAAGTCGAACGCATGACGGGCCTCGCGACGTCGTGTTTCCTCGACGACATCGTGCCCGCTCTTCGCCGCGAGGGGATATTCATCCACACGTCCGACGACATGGACGAGGCGGCGCGCGAGTGGTGCGCATCCTATTTCACCGGTTCGGTGTTCCCCATCCTCACGCCGCTCGCCATCGACCCCGGGCATCCCTTCCCGCACCTTTTAAACCGTTCGCTCAATCTCCTCATGGCGCTCGAGGACCCGTTGACACGCACGGAACGCATCGCCGTCGTTCAAGTGCCGTCCATTCTCCCGCGCCTCGTCCGCATCGCCTCGTACAAGCACGGCGACCATTTCGTCTTCCTCGAGGACGTCATTGCGGCGAATGCGGACGCCCTCTTCGCGGGCCACCGCGTGCGCAGCCGGTTCGCTTTCCGCGTCACGAGGAATGCGGACCTCGATATCGCCGAGGACGAGGCATCCGATCTCCTCAAGACCGTCGAGGAACAGGTGCGCAGGCGCAGGTGGGGAGCCGTCGTCCGCCTCGAAGTAGACCGGGGCATGCCGAAGAAACAACGCAAGATGCTCATGCGTGCCATGCACGTGCCCGCGCGCGACGTCTACTACGTCGACGGCCCGATGAATTTCGCCGACCTGATGTCCCTGGCCGCCTTGCCGAGGCGGAATCTCAAGGACCGGCCATTCGCGCCGCGCCCCGTCCCGCGCCTCCGCGACGACACGGAT
>JARYLZ010000048.1 GCA_029907355.1 Bacteroidota bacterium
CGGTCAGGTGCACGATCCAGCCGTGCTCGGCGAGCTCCTCTGCCGCCGCTTTCGCGCGCGCGAGGGGTATGCCGTATCGGTAGGCGAAATGCCAGATATCGATGGGGCCGTTGAGCATTTCGAACAGGAGTCCTTCCCCGATGGCGAGTTCTTCACCCCGCTCCGCCCGGTCGAGGATTTCCCCGAGCATCTCCACCGCGGGTTTTCTGATGTGCTCCGCAGTGAAAAAGTAGTTCGGGACGGACTCCAGTTCGCAGATCGTGAACCCACGTCCCCCGTCGCGGAAATCGGCGAGAAAGGAGAGGGCGACGAGCATCTCCTCATCGTCGCCCCAGAGATCCTTCCAAACGTCGGGGTCCTCCTCGTGGAGCCAATCGAAGAAACGCCTCTCGCGGGGCGGCATGCGGAGGAGGACGCGTGCACCGTGGCGTTTCTGCAAGTCGGCGATGTCTTCGTCGGAGAGGGCGTCGACCTCAGCGTCCTCGAGCTCCAGGGGACCGCCCGCGTTTATTCTTCGTTCGATGCGTGCGAGGATATCCATCATGTACCTCCGCTTCGGGCGTGGGCGACTGCCTTCTCAGCCGCACCGCGCCTGTCGACGATTCGTGTCCCCCTCTCGCATATACCGCGTTCCCGCCATGATCGCGTCGAGGAAAACCGGCATACGACTCACCACCTTACCGCAGGAGCGTCACCGGACGTGCGGAGACGGCGTTGCCGGATGTGAGGCGCACGATGTACGTGCCGGCAGGGACATGCATGCCTCTCGCATCTCGTCCGTCCCAGCGCACGGCGTAATTCCCGCTGCCCGGGCGGTCGTCCACCAGAGTTCGAACGAGCCGTCCTGTGAGGTCGTACACCTCGAGGCGCGCGGAAGGCGATACCGCCGAGAGCGTGAAGGGGATCAGCGTCCCCGAAAGGTCGGTGAAGGGGTTGGGGTGCGCAGGGTGGAGGAGCGGTCCGCCGGTATGCGTCGCAGTGCGTTCCACCGGACTGGTCTCCGTGAAGAACACCGGACCGGGAACGCGCCGCATCCCCTTACCATCGGCGAGGTAGACGTTCACCCAGTCCGGCCTGGCCTGAGACGTGCGCCTGACCGTCTCCGTCCACTCCACGTCGTTGTACCGCTTGAAGTTCGTGGATACTTGCTCGTGGTAACTCATCATGGCGCCGGTGTATACGACGTCGCCGCCGTTCGGCGACGGCGCGACGACGAAGCCCATGTCGACTTTCCCCACCGCCACGTGGAGCACCCAGCCTACCATGTTCCCGTTCTCGTCCGTCGGCGCGGTGTGGACATCCGCGATGATGAAGTCGTGATCCGTGATCTCCCGCCGGTAGAAGAGGCGCTGGTACCACCCATCGTACGCGGGGGCACAGCCGCGCGGCGTCGCGTAGAGCATGCCGGAGAGGAAACCGGCTTCCGCGGCCGTGAGCGGCTCGCCGTCCCGTTCCTTCCCGGCGATCGCGGCGAGCGTGTCCATGATCTCGCCCATGCCGGTGAAATACGCGGCAGGCTCGAGGATTCCTTTCGCGCGGTATACGGACTCGGCATCCCGGGCGAAGCGCCCCAGGCGGAGGTACAGTTCGGGGACGGGCTCCACGTAACCTTCCGGGAACGAACAGGTGACGCCCCCGCTGTACGACTGCTTCGCGTAGAGGATGTTGTCGTGGCGGAGCTGCGCCCAAGAGGCCAGTTGCGTGTTGAGCTTCGCCTGCCACCAGGCAGCCGTTCGCATGAACGGAGGGAGGGACTCGAGCATGTCGGGCGGGTTCAACGCGCGGATGGCGTTCAACCATGCGTTGTACAGAGAAGCGTTCCAAAAACCGCCGTCGAAAGAGTCGACCAAGTAACGGAGCGCGGCCAGATTGGGGGCGTAATGGTAGCGGTCGAGATCATCCTGCAGGAATTGGGCCGCGGCGTCGTTGCCGACGGCGAACATCGCATCCAACGCCCTGGGGAGCATGCGACGGACCTTTTGGCCCTCGTACTCGATGTTGTCGTAGACGACGTTCCAGAATACGTACGAGTCGATGATGAAACGCTGGCCCAGCAGGAGAAACGCGGAGGGAGGCTCGATCTGCTCGGGGTTCATCGGGTCCGACATCAGGATCTGCGCGTTGATCCTCTGCCCCGCATAGGGCTTCGAAGCGAGCCTCTCCTGCACGACGCGGACGACGTCCATGTCGGCGAGGGCGGACGCATCCGTGAAACCGACCTCGCGCTGGAGTTCCTCCAGATGGGGGACGCGCACGTTGTCGCTTTCCCCGACGAGGAACTCGAGCATGTCGTCGATCTCGTTCAGGACCTCGAGCGAACCGTCACGCTCGAGCGCCTCTTTCAGAAGCCACGCGCCGATCACCTGCCTCTGGATATCCTCGTCCGTCGGGCCCGGCCCACCGTGCTGGACGGGTTTCGTCAACATGAACTCCGTGCGGCCGAGCCAGATCATCGACCGGAAATACATGCCGAGGAGGGGGTCGCGGAGGTAATGCCCGCGTACGGTGAACTGGCTGAAATCTATCGTGCGGGGTGTCGAGGCGAAGAGCGTGTACTCCGCGGGGGACTGCGCATCGATGAGGGCGAGCAGGGCCGCGACGACATTCTCGTTCCCCTTATAGAATACCGGTGTCGCCTCGCCGGACAAGAGGCGTCGTGCGACGGTGAGGTACACGTCCACGTCCCGGAGCGAGGGGCCCATAGCCGGCACGCTCCGGTAGCGCTGATCCAGTTCGGGCAGCGCCTTCTCGTGCAGGGACTCGAGGAGGCGGTTGAGGCGCGGGATGAGGAAACGGAACTCCGTCTCCATCAGGATCTCGTCGTAGGACATGTGGACGGCGTGGAGAATGGCGTCCGAAGACACGAAGACAGGGAGATCGTACCGCCATACCTGCCCGTATGCCTCGCCGAAGGAATACGCCGACAGGCGCTCGGTTACGACGAAACCGTTTTCCCGCAAGAGCGAACGCTCGTCATCCGTCAAGCGGAACTTGATCGTGACGGAATCCAGGTAGCGAGGCTCACCCGCGAGTTGGGCTTTCGAATGGAAAACCGGTGCGGGGTACTCGCGGAGAATGCCGCCGCCCGTCATGCTCCTGTGTGTAGCGAGGTAATTCCTGTAGGCGTCGATATCGAACGAAACCTGCTGTGCCTGGGAAACCGCCGCCGTGCAAAGGATGAACCACGCGGCTTTCAAGCCTATCGGGAGCATTCGCTTCATCGCCGTGCCTTTCATGATATTGTAATTTACAATCTAACAAAGGCCGCTGTGAAGGGAAAGACAATTTTTTCACTCCGCCGTTTTTTCGGAAGAGCAACGATCACTGGTGGCGTTTCAATACCCCCCTTCCAGTTCGACGGAGAATTTCATCCATGTCATTCGCGGGCAACCACCTGCCGTCCGTTCGAGCTCGTACGCCTCGACGGTCACCCTCCCCTGCCCGAAACGTTTCACCTCTTCGACGTTTTCCCACGACACCGACTGCTCCGCGTCGGGACCGTCGATACGCGCTCCGACATCCGGTGAGAAGAAAAACACCCTCGGGTTCGAAGGAGGCCCGGTTTCGGCGACGTCGCTGCACGATGTCGCCGTCGAGTCGTTCCCCGAGAAATGCCAGCCCTCGATGAACCTCGGGTTCGGGACGAAATGGAACGGGGGGGTCAGCCGCGCGAGGTTTTCCTCGCGTCCCTGTTCCCGGACGACGATCTCCCAGCCATGCTCCATCGGTTCGAGAATGAAATCGAAACGCGGGTGGAATGTACGCGTGTACCGTTCCCCTCGAGCCACCATGCCGGAAAACCTTTCCGAAAAATGAGGATACATGAATCGTTTCTTGAAGTCCTCGAGTGTCACGTGTTTCACCTGCGAGCGTTCGCCGTCGATACTGCCGATGACTTCGCCTCCCATCACGCGAAGCCAGTATTCGCCGCAGTGCGACAAGGCGAACCCCGTCCCCGGTTTCGATCCGGGACCGTTCAACGCCAGTATCCACTCACTGCCCTGCGGGAACTCCGCCAGCGTCGGGCGGCAGTGCATGCCGTCACCCATCTGAACAGTGATTTCGTCGAGGGCCTCTCCCTTCAGGGTTTCGTATACATGGACCTCCATCGCCGGCGACCTCCCGTCCCGATGGTTTATCACAACGGCATGGACGACCAGCGGGGCGTAGCGCGACACGGTCAAGAACGGACCTGCCCATGGGCAGGAACAGGTATGCTTCCCGGGGAAATACCCGAGCAGGACAGTTCCCGATACAAACCAACACAGCACCGTTGTATTCATCGTCCCGCCGGCGAGCATGTCGTGAACATGAGCCCTGTTTGTCTAGTCTGCATGGTGTGCAATCGCTTCCCGATTCGATGCACGGCGCTTCCGTTTCTCTCCGTTGCACCTTGTTGCATCATGTCGCATTTCATTGTTCCATCGGAATCGTATCACGTGCTTGTTCTTCTCTCTTCGTCGGCGAGAGCGCTCACGTCGAAACAGGGCATCATCCGCGGCCGGTCGTTACCGCCGTGAACATGCGGAATGCCGGGTGGAATTCTGTTTTTCGAACGGAGGAGGCAGTCCGTTCTTCCTGCCCGGCTGCATAGCAGCACATATCGTGGTGGTCACGGCGGTCGTTTAAAAAGATGGGTTTCGAAAGAAATCGAAAGCACCGGTTCATGCATTGCATACAACGGGACAATGTACAACACGTATCGGTGTATTTCGATAGGCGATCGTGGATTCAGGGGAGGTTCTTCCTCCCTTCACATGGTTCATTCTTTTTCCATGATCGGTGTACAGCCTCCCATGGAGTTCCTATGGATCTCCCGAAAGAATGCAGGTCCGGTGTTGCCGCCTCGCGAACGGGTCGCCACCTTGTGCTATTCGATGGGAATGGGACACGCTCATGCAACGCTCTCACCGCAGGCGACGACGAGGAAGCCTCGGCGCGGATCCGGGATAAGGTGCACTTACCTTTCCATCGCGTTGAGGAGACCCCGATACGCACCGGCACAGGTTTTTCTAAAAACGGGCACCAGGACGGGGCCGACCCACTTCTCCCGCCATTGTGAGTCTTTCCGGAAATATCTAGTTTCTCGCTGTTTCGCGCTTCGCGAAAAGCCTGAGCCCTATCGTCTCCTCACCCATTCACTCGGAAAGGCGCATATGGAACCCACGACCCGTAGTCTGCCACCGAACGCCTATACGCCGCTCAAGCCCGGCGAGAAGTACATCCCGATGGTCCCGCCGGACGTGGTCCCACGCGAAATCAGTCTCTACTCCGTGGGATGGGGAATGTTCTTCGCCGTCCTCTTCTCGGCCGCGGCCGCGTACCTCGGCCTCAAGATCGGGCAGGTGTTCGAGGCCGCCATTCCCATCGCCATCATCGCGGTCGGCATCTCGAGCGCCGTGAAGAGGAAGAATTCGCTTTCGGAGAACGTCATCATCCAGTCCATCGGGGCCTCGTCGGGTGTGGTGGTGGCCGGTGCCATTTTCACGATTCCCGCGCTGTACATCCTCGGCCTGCCTGCGAATTTCTGGCAGATCTTCCTGGCATCCATGTTCGGCGGTTTCCTCGGGATCCTGTACCTCATCCCCTTTCGGCGCTATTTCGTCAAGGAAATGCACGGCGAACTCCCGTTCCCCGAAGCCACGGCGACGACGGAAGTCCTCGTTGCGGGCGAGAGCGGCGGGGAGCAGGCGAAAATTCTCCTCGGCGCATCGGTCGTGGGCGGCATCTACGATTTCCTCGTCACGACGTTCGGGCTCTGGAAGGAAACGTTCTCCACGAAGGTGCTTCCGGTCTTTTCCGGCCTCGCGGAAACGTTCCGCCTGGAGTTCCGCCTGAACACGCTCGCGGCGGTGACGGGGCTCGGTTACATCATCGGCCTCAAGTATGCAGCCATCATCTGCGCGGGGTCGTTCCTCTCCTGGTTCCTGCTCGTCCCGCTCGTCGGGTACATCGGGCAGGGGCTTGCCGCGCCGCTGGGGGCGAACGTGACCGTGCTCATCCGGGACATGAACGCGGAGCAAATCTTCCGCACGTACGTGCGGCACGTCGGTATCGGCGGCATCGCGATGGCGGGGATCATCGGCATCATCAAGTCGAGCGGGATCATCGGCGGGGCCTTCAAACTCGCGGCTCACGAGCTGTTCGGAGGGAAATCGAGCGTCGCAGGCGCGAACGCCGAACGCACGGACACCGACATCCGCCTCGGCAACGTCATTGCCCTCATCCTCCTCGTCCTCGTCGCCGTGTTCCTCTTCTTCTGGCAGGTCGTGGTCGGCGGCAATCTCGGCCAGGCGTTCACGGGTCTCCTCATCGTCGCCATCGTGGCGTTCCTCTTCACGACGGTCGCGGCACGGGCCATTGCGATCGTCGGGACGAACCCCGTGTCCGGCATGACGCTCATGACGCTCATCATTTCCTCGTTCATTCTCGTACAGGTCGGGCTCAGCGGCCCGACGGGCATGGTATCGGCCCTGATCATCGGCGGCGTGGTCTGTACGGCTCTGTCGATGGCGGGCGGCTTCATCACCGACCTGAAGATCGGTTACTGGCTCGGCAACACGCCGCGCAATCAGCAGAGGTGGAAATTCCTCGGTACCCTGCTTTCCGCCGCGTCGGTGGGCATCGTCATCCTCCTGTTGAACAAGACGTACGGGTTCACGGGCGAGGGCGCTCTCGCCGCCCCGCAGGCGAACGCGATGGCGGCGGTCATCCAGCCGTTGATGTCGAACCAGCCCGCCCCGTGGGTGCTCTACATCGCGGGCGCCCTCATCGCCTTGACGCTGGAACTCATCCACATCCCCCCGCTGGCCTTCGCGCTCGGGATGTACATCCCCCTCGAGCTGAACACGCCCGTCCTGGCTGGGGGTATCATCGCGCACATCGTCTCGACGCGCTCGAAGGACGAGCGTGTGAACGCCGCGCGGCGGGAACGCGGCACGCTCGTCGCGTCGGGTTTCATCGCGGGCGGCTCCATCATGGGCGTGGTCAGCGCCGTGCTCAAGTTCTTCGGGGCGAACTACGAGAACTGGGGGTGGACATGGGTGCAAACGCCCGCCGCCGAGACCCTGTCCCTCGCGGCATTCGCCGCCCTCGCACTCTACCTGTACTTCAACGCGAAAAAAGGCGGGTCATAACGGCAGGCACCCCCGCGGAACGCGAGAGGGATCCCTCGCCGGCACATACCCGGCCGCAAGGTCCGTAAACGGCCGGGGCAACACCCTCACTTCTTCGCGATCGTCGTTTCGGTGAGCGTCGTCTCGCTCATCGTCACCGTACGGCTCTCGCCCGTCGCGTTATCGATGAGGTGAACGGTTGTGACCGATTCGTGACGCCGCGACGTGAAGAACTCGTCCGCTCGGGAGAAGAGCGCCGTGCCGCCCGCCGTCGTGACCGTCCCCTCCCCCGCGCCGGGGTAGCGTTCGAGACCGCTCTCGTCCTCGAGGCGGTACTCGACGACGACGAACCCGTTCCCGTCATCGCGCGAAGAGGTTACGATGGTTCGGGGTTTCCCCTTCCGGTCGATGGGGTAGCCACTGAGGAAAAGCACCGCATCGAGATGGGACAGGAGAACGGATTTCGCCAGCGGTTCCGGGGCTTCCCCATCATCGCTGGAAGCGGCGGAGATGTCCCCGATATCGCCGTCGGGCTTCACGGTGAAATGGATTTCCCACTCGCGCCGCCGTTCGCCGAGTCGGCCCGTCTTCTCGTCGACGCGGCGCGGACGTTCGGCGATCAAGACGGCAGGCATGCCGGACGCGCCCGCTTTTTCGGTCTCGATGCGGACGGTCTGCTCGCTGACCTGGGGAACGATCTCGCGAAAGCCGTCGTTCCCCGCGTACGATTTCTTGATGAGCACCGTGTAGACGCGCTCCGGCAACAGCTTTGCGGAAACCTTCTCTTGCTGCGCCTGTGCGGGACGGGAAACCGCGACGGCGGCGAAGAGAATTGCGAGGGTGTATGGGAGAATGCGTTTCATGACCGCTCACTCGTTGTGCGGAATTTCTCTCGACGACGATACGAATTTGGCGCTTCCCGTGAAAGTCATTTCGCACGGCGTTTTTCCCTCGGAAAGGGTGGGCGATTCTTTCTCAGGAATACGCACAGCAGACGCTCGTCCGCCGCTCCTTCTTCGACGGAGGAGAGCCATTCTACGGCATGAGATGTCGCCCCATGGCTTCCTGTCGCACGTCCCCATGAAAAAGGACCAACGAATCTTTTTCCCTTGCTCCAGACGGGCGCATGATTCCCGCTCGACGAGAAATGCGAGAAAAGGCGGGGAAGAATCCTCTCCGCTTTTTCGAGGAGAAAACCATCGATTCGCCTTCCGCCGCTCGGCTGCCCATGTGCCGCCGATGAGCCGGCGAGACTTCGATTCCCTGCACTGGGTGACCCGCCGGTCCATTTCCCAAGAAAGGGGGAACACCCCGAATCACGCCCTCGGGAAAGAAACGCCGGATTCGTTCCCCGTCGGACTGGGGTGACGGATCGTTCGATTCCTCGCGCTCTCGAACGGCGTATCCGCCATGGGACACGTCTCTGAAAACTCTCGCGGTGCGGCGTATGGAGAAAAACATCCCCCTGCCCTACCGTCCGAAACCGCCGCACGGGGTATCGCGGCCGTGAAGGCCCGACGAATGCCGCCGTAGACATGGGACTCCGAGGGATCCCTCTCGTTGTGAGCATCCGTGCGCCGCGTTACATTGCGGACGCACCCGCCCGCTGTCCCCGTGCATCGGCAACGGCATGACACGTCGCTAAGCGGTCTTCGCCGACGTAGCGCACTCCGCACGCAGGGCGTTTACCGGTGCCTTCCACCAACCCCGATGTCTTCTCCTCACGCAGGTGCGACCATGACCGACACGCTCGTCGTTTCGTCCGTCAATGCCGTTCTCCTCTTGACGCTCAACCGTCCCGAACGGCACAACTCCCTGGACGCCGCGCTCGTTTCCGAAATCCACAAGGCCCTCGAAGAGACGCGCGATGACGCGGGAATACGGGTCGTGGTCCTCCAGGGGGAGGGCGAGTCTTTCTGCGCGGGTCACGACCCCGAGTACCTGATTTCCATCAGCCCAAACCCCCCGATGGACCACGCGGGGGAGTCGCTCGCCTTCCTGCGGATGCTCTACGAGCTCCGCGCGTTCCCGAAACCGACGATCGCCCGCGTCCAGGGGGCGGCGATCTCGGGGGGGTGCTGCCTCGCGCTGGCATGCGACATCGTCGTTGCCGCGGAGGAGGCGCGGTTCGGTTTCCCCGACGTTCGGTTCGGTTTCGTGCCGGGCGCGGCCGTCCCTCTCCTCGTGGAGCGCGTCGGCGCGGCATCCGCGCGGGAACTCCTCCTGCGTGGGAACGTCGTGGACGCGGACACGGCGATGGACCTCGGGATGATCAATTACGTCGTCGGCGCAGGGGAACTCGACGCGTCCGTCGAAAAGCTGGCGTTCGAGATCGCCGAGAAGACGTCGCCGGAGGCTGTGCGCCTGACGAAGCGGCTGTACTTCGACGTGCTGTCGATGGATTTCGCGGGCGCGATGCGGCACACGGCGGCGTTCGAGGCGCTCGCCCGCACGACGGAATCACACCACGCCGGCCTGGACGCGATCCGCGAACAGAGGAAGCCGTCCTGGGAGTGAAGCGCAGCACCGCACCATCCGGCCTCGGGCTCAGACCATGCCGGAACGTTTCCGGATGAACCACTCCACGGCGAACAGGAACACCACCGCAGCGAGGAGGAGGCCGAGATTCCAGAGCCGGACGTCCGTTTTCAACTCGAGCCGCCGCGGCGAGAACGAGCGGAGGGCGGCGACGGCCTCCGGGAGTGCATCGGCGCCCCGGGCTGTGAAGAATTTCCCGCCGGTGCGCGCGGCGATCTGGCGGAGGAGCACGCCGTTCATCCGGGTCTCGAGGAATTCGGCTGCCGTGCCCCCCACGACGAAGCGCCCCTCGTCGCTGCCCAGCACCGTCCCGTCACGCTTCGCCTCGCCGGATACGACGTAATCGCCCTCGGGTAATCCTTCCAGCGACCCGATGTACCTGCCCGCACCCATCGAGGACAGCTGGAGTTCGAAGGGGGTTTCCGTCCCGCCGCTGCGGCGCACCCGCACGAGAACCTCGGCGTCGTCGACCGGTTCGTAGCTCTCGTTGTACACCTGGGCCGTGATGACGGCCGTTTCGCCGTTGTCGAAATACTCGCGGAGGGGGCGGATGCGGACGCGCTTCTCGTCTTCGCGCGTCGTCACCCACCGGACGGCGTTGGCGACGAGGATCTCGGGGAGGCGGCCGCCGAGCACATCGCTGGCCATCCGCCAACGCCAGAGTCCGTAGCCCGTGAAGGCGAGCACACGACCGCGCTGGAGCGACCGCGCTACGAGAAGAGGTTCATCGAACGCGACGGTATTGATGCGCATGGTCGCGAGCGTACGGGTCCCCGGCCGCGCTTTGAAACTGGATTCGGTGCGGAACAACGGCGGGAGGTCGCGCCACGCCTTGGCGGGGATCGCCGTCGATATGACGGGGTGCGAGGCCTCGCCGGCGGCGGGTTCGAAGAACACCTGCGTCTCTTCCTTCCGCGTTTGCACGATATCGAACGGCAGCCAGGGGTCGAGTGCGGCGCGGAGCGCCTTCAGGTCCGTTTCGCGGGCGGGCAGGATGATGAGCGGCGTCCCGTTCTTCTCGAGCGCGGAACGGATGCGCCGCAGCGCCTCGCCGTCGAACCCCGGGTACGGAAAGCCCGCAAGGATCATGCAATCCGCCTGCTCGAGATCGCGGGCGGCAGGGGACATGCCGTACCACTCGGAGCCGAATTTTTGGACGAAGAAGGACGGTTCGACGTTCTTGTCCGACCGCAGAACCTGTTCGAGGAAGGAGAGGTCGGGGCTCGGTGCCCCCGCGACGACGGCGATCTTCATCTTGCTCTTGAGAATCTTCACGAACACCGACGAACGGTTGTTCTCCGTCGTGAGCTCACCGCGGAGGGAGGACACGGCAACGGTCAGTTTCTTCATCCCCTCCTTTCGGGGAGTGTATCGGAAGGAAACCGCGTATTCCCTCGATCCGGCGTCGAGCGCGAGTTCCTGCCGCTCGAGCACCGTCCCCCCTTCGAGGAGTGAGACGGTAACCCGCTCGCCCTCGTAACCCATGCTGCGGATGGAAGCGTCCACCGGAATGCTGCTCTCCACGTAACCGACGGTGTTCGTCAAGACCTTCGCGACGACGAGATCCTTTCGTTCCGCGGAATCGCCGATCCCTATGACGAAGACCGGGACGGCTGCCTCTTCCGCAGCGTGCAAGGGGTTCGGCCCCGTCGTGCTGTTGCCGTCCGTGACGAGAAGGATCGCCTGCAGATTCCGTTCCGCCAGCTCTTCGCGCGCCTCTGTGAGTGTCGTCGCGATATCGGTCTCCCCCGCTGCGAAGCGGAGGGAGTCGGGGTCGGGGCTCTGGAGGGGCAACGCCCTTCCGCCGAATCGGAAATACGATGCGGCCCCCAGCGCGGAGAGGCGACGCAGGGCGGGGGAAGCGAGGAGTTCCCGTACGGTTTTCGCGCGCTCGACACCGTTATCGGCGATAGTCATGCTCCGCGAGTCGTCGATGAGTACGGCGATGCGCGGAGGTTCCTCCGCCGTCCTGCGGAGGTTCAAAACCGGTTCGAAGAGGAGAAAGAGCGGAAGGGCGAGTGCCGCCGCGCGAAGGGTGGTCAAGAGCAGTCTTTTCCCCCGGCCGACCTCGGGCACCGTGTAACGGTAGAACCAGGCGCTCAGCGCGATTGCTACGAGCACGAGGAGAACGAGGAGAAGCGCGCTCGCCGCAAAGGAAATCGCGACGGATACGGCGGGCAAAGGAGGGGGGAAGTGCATGGGAGCCGTTCAGCGGAGAATGGTCATGCCACGTACCAGGACCGTCCCGCCCGTACGGAGGACGCAATAGTACGCACCCGAGGGCCAGGCGGCTTGGGAAGGGAGAACGACCTTGTGCCAGCCCGCTGAAGCGGGGCCGTCGGCGAGCAGCGCCATCCTCCTCCCCAGTGCGTCGTACACCTCGAGAGTGACATGCGCACCGGGGGTCGGGACGCCGAAAGAGATCGTCGCCGCTGCATGCCGGCCGGGCTCGAAGGGGTTCGGGTAACTCGTCTCGAGGGTGAGGCGGGAAGCCGCTGCGCCGCCGGAACCGATGCGAAAGCGATGACGCAACGCAGGGGCTCCGTACGGGCTCATGCGCGTCTCGACGCCGTCCGATGCGCTGATGAAATATTCCACGAGCGCGTTCGAAGGCAGAATGGGCAACGTCGCAGTGTACAAACCGGACCCTTGCGCGAGCCCGGGATACGCGGATTGGAAAACCATGGGCAGGGGGTCGAACTCCACGCCCTCCACACGGGCGAACAGGCGGATGGACGAGGGGTCAACCGAACGGGAGGGCGAGAGGATGTAGGCCGCGACGGTGTTCCGCGAGCCGTCCCAGTACACGCGGGGATTCGTGGAAATGACCATGCCGTGATAGAGCAGAGCGGCCCACGCGTCGATCTTCCCCCACCCGAAGAGATTGCCGGGGGAGGACGCCCGGTCGGCCGTGTTGCGCAGAGCGTCGCGTACCTGCAGCGGTGTGAGTTCCGGCCGTGCCGACCGGACGAGTGCGGCCGAACCCGCCGCGAGCGGTGTGGCGAGAGAGGTACCGCTCGCGCGTGCGTACGTGGTGTCGGCGTTCTTCGTGGCGCATAAGACCGCCACGCCGGGTGCAACGACGTCGGGCTTGGTTCTCCCATCGTTCGTCGGACCGATGGAACTGAACGGTGCGAGCGTGTTCGCCATGGTGATCGCCCCGACGGAAACGATGCTGTCGGCGTCCGCCGGTGCGATGATCGACCCTTCGACGTTGCCCTCGTTGCCCATGGCCGTGCACACGACGATGCCGAGGCGTGCGGCACGAGCGGCCGCCCGGGTCGTGACGGCGGTCTGCCCGTCGAAATCGCCGTTCTCGTAGCGGTAGCCGGTGCTGTCCTCGAATATCGAGTAGCCGAGGGAGGAACTGACCACGGCAGCCCCTTTCGCTTCGAGCCACTCGACACCAGCCGCCCAGTAATCTTCCTCCACCGGGATCTCCCGGTCGTGGATCTCCGTCTTCGCGAGGTAGAAAGAAGCGCGGAATGCGGGGCCCACCAGTTTCCCTTCGCGGAAACCGGCGAGCGTGGAGAAGGTGACCGTGCCGTGACTGTCCTGGCTCCACGGGTCGTCGCCTTCGTTCTCCGTCAGGGTGTCCTGGTTGATGAAATCGTATTCGCCGAGGACACGCACGCTCTGGAAGGCCTCGTGCGGCCGCCAACGGTAGCCGTCGTCGACCATTCCCACGATGATGCCGGTCCCGTCGATCCACACGTCGTGGATCTTCGGGACGTTGATGACTTCGAGCTGTTCGAGGGAGAGCCCATAGTCGAGCTCATGGGAGGAGGGCCGCACGACCGTTTCCACCGACGCACTCTTCGCGAAGACAGGGTCGGCTCCCCGCTTCCAGCGGCGCACGGGTTCGACCGCACGGACGAAGGGAAGTCGTGCGATGGCCTGCGCACGTTCCGCATCGCACGAAACACTCACGCCGTTGAACCACCGCGAAACGACCCGGATATGGACACCCTCCTGCCGAATGGCTTCGAGGTACGGCTCATGGACGGGCAGGTCCCCCACATCCACAATGGACCGGGACCGGTCTCCTTTCGCGAACACCTGCATTCGGGAAGCGCGCAGGATCTCGTCCGCCGATGCGTCGGGGGAAACTTCCACGGATGCTTGGACAGCGCGCCGGAGAAGGGCCTCCTGCGATAACCCCAGTTCGGCGGCCGTCATGCTCTCCAGCCTGCTTTCCATGCCGGGGCCCTTGTCCGTGAAAAACACCCACCATGCGCGTTCCTGGGCGCGGAGCGGACCGATCATGACACAGGCAAATGCGGCAAGCGGAACGAGCAGGCGCATGGGCGTCATGGCGCGGCCCTCCCCTTCACGACTCGGCAAGCAGTTTGTCCACGATCTCCAACGTCGTCACGCCTTCGGCTTCGGCATTGAAACTCGTCACGAGGCGGTGGCGCAGAACGGGCCTCGCGACGACACGGATGTCGTCGATATCCGGCGTGGGGCGCCCCTCGAGAATGGCGCGCGCCTTGGCGCCGAGGACGAGGTACTGCGAGGCGCGCGGACCCGCACCCCAGCGGATCCAATCACGGATGAAAGACGGGGCATGGTCGCCGCGCGGACGCGTCTTCGCCACGAGATCGACCGCATAGCGGATGACGTTCTCCGAGACGGGGACCCGGCGGACGAGCTGCTGGTACGCGCAAATCTCGTCCGCACGGATGACGTGCCGGACGACTTCGGGATTCGGGCTCGTCGTCCGCTTGACGATGAGCGTTTCCTCGTCGCGCGATGGGTAGTCGAGCCACAAGTTGAACATGAAGCGGTCGAGCTGGGCTTCGGGCAAGGGGTACGTCCCTTCCTGCTCGATGGGGTTCTGCGTCGCGAGGACGAAGAACGGCTCCTGGAGAGTGTAGCGCGTACCGGCTGCGGTAACGGCATGCTCCTGCATCGCCTCGAGGAGTGCCGCCTGGGTTTTCGGCGGGGTGCGGTTTATCTCGTCGGCGAGAACGATGTTCGCGAACACCGGTCCTTTCACGAAGCGGAACACTTTGTGGCCGCTGGTCATGTCCTCCTCGATGATTTCCGTACCCGTGATGTCGCTCGGCATCAGGTCCGGTGTGAACTGGACGCGGTTGAACGTCAGGTCCATTGCCTCCGAGAGGGTCCGGATCAGGAGGGTCTTGGCAAGGCCCGGTACGCCGACGAGGAGACAGTGACCCTGCGAGAGGAGGGCGATGAACAACTGTTCGATGATTTCATGCTGACCGATGATGATTTTCCCGATCTCGTTCGTGAGGAGACGGTACTGCTCGTGGAGGCGCTCCACCGCGCGAAGATCGTCCATCGTGTTCGTTGTTGTCATGGTGTACCCGTTCCTTTTGATGAATCCGCAACTCGGACGGGCTCACCGTCGGGGGTGAAGACCTCGACGGGACCGAAACGCCCGAGTGTCTTATGGAGGAGGGAAGCGTTGCCGGCTGCGACGATGACCGCGTGTTCCGGGTGGATGGTCCGCCGTGCCGTATCGAGGATCGCCGCCGGTGTGACGGCGAGAACCCTGGGGTTGAACGTGTTGTAGAAGTCCTTCTCTAAACCGTAGAGTTCGATCATCATGATGGACCGCGCGATTTGGAGCGGCGTCTCGATCTGGCGGGGAAAACTGCCGGTCACGTACCTCTTCACATCTTCGAGTTCCCTCTTTGCTACCCGTTCCGATCGGATGC
Source organism: Bacteroidota bacterium (assembly GCA_029907355.1). Taxonomy (GTDB): domain Bacteria; phylum Bacteroidota; class Ignavibacteria; order SZUA-365; family SZUA-365; genus JARYLZ01. The sequence continues at coordinate 15,341 of JARYLZ010000048.1, forward strand.
GCTCCATCTCGCGGAGGATCTCCTCGACGGCCCTGTCGGTCACTTCGTTCCGCACATCTGTGGCGACGGAGAAAGGCCCCGCCTGCATCCACTTGTCGAATCGGGAGGATGCGTGGTACGTGAATCCTTTATCCTCGCGGAGATTGAGGTTTATCCGAGACCCGAAATAGCCGCCGAGCAGCGTGTTCATGAGCATGACGGTGATGTAATCGGGGTCCTTCATCGTGATCCCCACGTGCCCGATGCGAAGAGAGGTCTGCACGGCCTGCGGGCGGTCCACGATCTGGATGCGAACGCCGGTACGTTCCGGGGGCGGCATATCCGCAGCAGGTGGTGTCTCGCCTCCCCTCCAGTCCCCGAACAATTCCGCGCACGTCTCGAAGCACTCCCGGGCATCGACGTCCCCGGCGGCAACGATGAACGAATTGTTGGGGAGGATGACCCGTGCCGCCAGGTCCTTGAGATGGTCCGTTCGGATCGCACGAACGCTTTCTTCCGTTCCGTCCGGCGGGGAAGCGTACGGGTGGCCCTCGTAGACCGTGCGGAAGAATTGCAGGGATGCGAGCGCCGAGGGCTGCGCCTTCCTCTGCAACAGGTACGCGAGGTGGCGCTCGCGGAAAAGCTCGAGTTCCGTTTCCGGGAAGGTCGGCCTCCGCGTGACGTCGGCCAGGATTTCCATCGCGTTCCGGAAATATCGGCTCAGGATCGTAACCCCGATCGCGACGCAGTCCCACGTGGTCCACGTCTCGATGCTCCCGCCGAGGGATTCGATCTCCTCGGCGATTTCGCGTTCGGTCCGCGTCGCCGTCCCCTTCGTCAGCATTTCGGCCGTGATGTTCGCCAGGCCGGGTTTGTCGCCGTCATACCAAGCCCCTCCGCGCACAACGAAGTCAACCATCGCGAGGGGGAGATCATGCCGTTCGTAGACGATGACTTTCAGACCGTTGGGCAGTGTTCCCTCGAAATAGTCGGGGAACCGGATCTTTTTCGGTCTCCCCGGCCTCGGAGGCTTGCTCCGATCGACTGTCGTTCTATCCATCACGATATCACCCTCCTCACGAAATCGTTTTCCTCGATACCGGTCCGCCCCCCGCGGCGAAAGCGGATCGTCCGGAGTGTTGCGGACCGTCGCTCTCCGCCGGGACAAAGTGGAGGATGCTGGCCTCCTCGAAACGGAGGTATCGCCGGACCGCTTCTTCGATCTGCGAAACGGAGACGCGGACGTATCGTTCGGGGATGTGGAGAGCGAGCCCGGCGTCGCTGTCGAACAGCGCGTGGTGGGCGAAGCGTTCCGCGCGGCCCACGAGCGGCCGCATGCCCTCGTACGCCCTGGCTTCGAGCCTGTTCCGTGCCTGTTCCAGCTGTTCCGCGCCGAGACCGGCCCCCACCTCGTCCGTGAAGACCTCCCGGAGGGTATCCTCCACTTCCTCGGCACTGCGCCCCGGCGCCGCGAAAGCGGCAGCGACGATCCACCCCCCGGCGCGCCGCGCTTCGCACGAGAAGCTCAGGTGAGAAGCGACACGGCGTTCGTACACGAGGATGCTCGAAAGGAGAGAGGCGTTCCCCCCGCCGATCGCTTCCGCCGCAATCTCGAGGCAGGTAAACTCTTCGTCCCAATCGGGGGGCAGGCGGAAGCCGGCGATCACCGCGGGCAATGGTACCGCGTCGGCGATTACTTCCCGGGCGCCGCCTTTCTGCGCCGAGACGGGAATACCCCTGTCCTTGGGATAGGAAGCCGGAATGCTCCCGAACCATTTGTCGACGAGATCTGCGGTCCGATCCGGGTCATGGTCGCCCACGATCGTGAGCACGGCATTCCCCGGCCTGTACCACGCTGTGTGGAATTCCTGCACGGACTCCATCGTCGCGGAGGCGATGTCCTCCATCGAACCCAAAATGTGATGGCCATATGGGTGGTCGGGGAAGAGCAGGCGCGCGAGACGCTCGTCGATGGTTCCATACGGCTGGTTGTCTATGCATTGACGCCTCTCTTCCATGACGACGCTCCGCTGGACGGCGAGGCTTTCCTCCGTCAACGACAACCCGCAAAGCCGGTCGCTCTCCATCCAGAGGGCCAGCTCGAGGCAGTGCGACGGGACGAGCAAGTGATAACTCGTCTTATCCTCCGTCGTCTCGGCGTTGTTGTCCCCCCCGACAGCTTCGCAGCGCCGGTCGTACTCGCCGTGCGGGAGGTTCGGGCTGCCTTCGAACATCAGGTGCTCGACGAGGTGCGCGTAACCCGTCCGTCCGTTTTCCTCGTCGGCGGAGCCGACGCCGTACGTGACGTTCACGCAGATCAGGGGGAGCGTTGCGTCCCGGTGCAACACGACCAGAAGACCGTTGAAGAGGGCGAACTCAATGTACGAGAACGGGATCACGCGGAAGAGGGGTATGGGTAGGGAAGGTAATGGACGACCGTCGCGTTGTCCTCGATGAGGAAAGACCGGACGATGCGGTGAAGATCATCCGCGGTGACGGCGCGGATGCGTTCGAGCTCCCTGTTGATGCCGCTGGTGTCGCCGTGCAGCACGCGGTATGCGTTCAGGAGATCGGCGCGCGATTGGATATCGGTGACGCCGTGGACGAAGGACGTCTCGAGTCGGTTTCGGGCCTTCGCCAACTCCGCCTCGCCGACCCCCTCGTTGCGCAGCACGGCCAGCTCCTCGAAGATCAGGTCCTCGAGTTCCTGGGCGCTGTGGCCGATCTGGGCGTATGCTTCGGCGATGAACAGACCGGGGAGTTCCAGGCCGAGAGCGTAGGCCTCGACGGACTGGGCGGCGCGTGCCGCGTGAACGAGACGCCTCCGCAGCCGCGAACTCTCGCCCGAGGCGAGTATGGAGGAGAGTACCTCGGCGGGGAGGAAATCATCGTCGGCGAGAGGAGGGATATGGAACCCGATGATGACGGCCGGCAGAGGGACGGCATCGTAGACGAGGTCCCGCACCTGGAACGAACGTTTCGGTTCACGGGCTCCGGGCCGGAGAATCGGCGTGCCGTCATCGGGGATGTCGCCGAAATATTTCTCGGCGAGGCGCACGGCCGCCTGCGCATCCACGTCCCCGACAATGCACAGGGACGCGTTGGACGGCCGGTAATATGCGGCATGGAATGCCCGGGCATCTTCCAAGGAAGCGGCGCGGATATCGGCCATGCTCCCGATGGTCGGCCAGCGGTAGGGCTGGATCTTCCAGGCCCGTTCGAACAGGGATTCGTAGATCCTGCCGTACGGCTGGTTGTCGTAACGGCTCCGGCGCTCTTCCATCACGACATTCCTCTGCGTCTCGAACGTCTCGGTGTCGAGCCGCAGGGTCCGCATCCTATCCGCCTCCAGCCAGAGGCCGAGTTCGAGCTGGTGGGCGGGCAGGGTTTCGTAATAGTTCGTACGGTCGAACGTCGTCGAACCGTTCAACGTCCCCCCCGCTTTCTGGACGAGGAGGAAGTGCCCGTTCGGGGGGACGTTCTCGGACCCTTGGAACATCATGTGCTCGAAGAGATGGGCGAAACCGGTCTTGCCGGGCTCTTCGTCCTTCGACCCGACATGGTACCAGAGATTCACGGCGACGAGGGGGAGATGCCTGTCCTCGTGGACGATCACGTGCAGACCGTTCAAGAGATCGCACTCTTCGAAGGTGATGGCTGTCGCGTGCCCCCGGCGGGGTGGCGCGTCGTCATCGCGCCTTCCCATGCAGAGCTGTACCCCCCCCTCCGGTCGCATGGCGCGTCCGGCCGTATCGGGGTTTTCGCCCGCGCGACGTGTCACAACAACACCTTCCAGTAAACGTTGCGCTTGATGCTCTCGACCCACTCGTTGTAGGCGTTGTTCTGCTTGACGATGCGGGCGTAATTCGCGATGCGCTGGTAATCGTCGGCCAGGTTCGGCGGGTGGGGCGGGATGCGCCGGAGAAGCTGGACGATCGCGAAAGCGTAATCCTTGTCCACCGGCAATTTGAACGGCTCGCTGACCTCGCCCTCGGCGAGGTTCTGCTGGGCAAGGCGCATGGCCTCGCTCAGTTGGGTCGTTTCCACGAGGCCGAGATCCCCCCCGCGCGGGCGCGTCACGGGTTCTTGCGAGTACGTGCGCGCCAGCGTTTCGAAATCCTCGCCCGCCAGGATGCGCCGTCGCAGATCCGTCAACTCGCGGATGACCGCCGAGTCGCTCTCCGCCGTCTGTTGGATGCGGACGAGGATGTGCATCGGGTGTATGCGCTCCCCTTGCCGATCGAGGAGCTTGATGATATGGAACCCGAATTCCGTTTCGACGACCGGCGAGATCTCGCCGGGCTTGAGGGCGAAAGCCGCCTCCTCGAAGGCTCGGACGAACACGCCGCGGCGGGCTTCACCGAGGTCTCCGCCCAGGCGTGCGGACCCGGGATCATCCGAGTACCTGCGGGCGAGCTCTCCGAAATCGGCGCCCTTGCGAAGACTGTCGAGCAGGGCGTCGGCGCGAACCCGCGCCGCTTCCCGCGAGGCGGGGAGTTTCCTCGGGAACATGATGATCTGCCGGGCATGCACCTGTTCGGGAACGAGCGGCAGGCTGTCCCGATAGGCCCGGAAAAAGTCCTCCACTTCCCGGTGCGTCACGGTGATCGGGCCGATCTTCTCCCGCTGGAGCATCTCCACCATGATGCTCTTCCGAATGTCCTCGCGGAACTCGCGTTTCATCTGCGCAATCGTCATCCCGGCGGCCTGTTCGAGGCGTTCGATCGACCCATAACTCTGGAGGAACATCCTGATCTGTTCGTCGAGCTGGGCATCCACCTGCTCGTCGGTCACTTTCACGCTGTCGAGCACCGCTTGGGCGAGGATGAGCTTCCGGCCGATCATGTCTTCGAGTACGCGCCGGCGCATGGCTTCATCGGCCTGTTCACCTCTCCCCTGCACCGTGAGGCGGAGCATCTGGAGGTCGAGCTCCGACTGCGTGATGATCTCGTCGCCGACGACGGCCACGATGCGGTCCAGTACGGGCCGTTGTGCGTATGCCGCCAAGGCCGGAATCACGAGCAGGGCTGTGAGAGTCAGGCGGGCGAGAGGGCGGACCAACAGGGGAAGTGTCATGCGCAGATCGAGCGGGGAATCGTTCGGTGAGGGGAATTGTTCATCGCGTTCCGGCAAAAGCGGCATCGAGGTGTTGCGGGAAGGTGCGCACCTTGTACCGCTTCCGCAGCTCATCGGTCAGTTCGCGAAGCCGTCTCGCCGCCGCCTCTTCTTTCGCACGGGCCAGAACTTCACTGCGTGCTTCTTCGAAGGTCTTTTCCCGCGCGGCTTCTTTCGCATCGGTCCGCACGATCGACACACCCGGGTCTTGGGGGATGATATCGGACACCTGCCCGATCTCGAGCCGCGCGGCCGCCCGCGAGAGCTCATTGCGATCCACCGGTTGCAGACCCCACGAACCGCCTTTTTGGAACATGCCCGTCCGCCGGGTGTGGCGTGAGGCGAGATCCGCGAAGGAAACGCCCGCTTTGAGACTATCGAGGAGCTTCCGTGCATCGACATCACTGTAGACGTAGATTTCGGAAAACCCCACGCGGTCCGGCCAGCGGAACTCCGAGCGGTGGGCGTTCCAATACCGTCGGGCTTCCTCGTCCGATATGCGAACGGAATCCCAGACGGCGTCTTGTTCGAGACGCGCGACCCACGAACTCTCCCGGAACTCGTCCATCAGTTTCCGGAACTCCGGCAGGCGTTCTTCCAGGCCGGCGCTTTCCCGGACCAGGATCGTCCTGTCCGCGATGCTCGCCGCGATACTGTCGAGCGCCGGGATCGTGAACGGCCGCATCTGCAGGTCCGGTTCCCGCTTGATTTCCCCGACGACGACACGCACCGGCACGCCTTCATCACCGAGTGAAAACAGAAAGGCTTCCTTGTCCTCGGCCGAGAGCCGGAGATCCCAACCCGGGGTGGAGGTCGTCCAGCCGCTATCCATCCGCGAGGTCAGCCGCTGTGCCACCTTCTCATTGAAGCGGTAGCGGTAAGCGGATCGCAGCCCGCGCATGAGCCGTTCATAATCCGCCGCGAAGCGCTCGCGCATGTAGATCTCGCGCAGGGCGTTCTTCTGCTCCTCGTACGGCGGAGGGGGCGCCTCCTCGGTGACCTTGATGATGTGCATGCCGAACGCCGAGCGCACGACGGGCGACACTTCGCCGAGAGGGACGTTGAACAGGGCTTCCTCGAAGTGTTCCTCGAGGTGCATCCCGCGGTCCACCCAGCCCATGTCCCCTCCTTTCGCCCCCGATTCGGGGTCCATCGAGTTCCGCCGCGCGAGTTCCTCGAACGTGGCGAGCCCGCGTTTGAGGGAGTCGAGAATCAGCGACATGCGCGCGTAACCCGCCGCCGTGTCGAGAGGGTTGTTCACGTCCAGGCGGTACAGGATCTGGCTGGCGCGCACCCGCTGACGCGCTTTTTGCCTGCCGAGAAGCTTGACGACGTGAAGGCCGTAATGGGTCGGCATGAGCTCCGGGCAAACGGTCCCGACGGGGATCGTATACACGATGTCGTCCACCTGGGGAAGGGTGGTCCCCGCGATCACC